>NZ_LYSO01000057.1:0-36640 GCF_001728935.1 Pseudomonas sp. AP42 | reverse complement strand
ACCGCAGCAATGGATATATACACAATCGAACTGCGTTGACTGTCAGGCCGCCTTCGCGAGCAAGCCCGCTCCCACAGTTTGATCGCGGGGCGTCAGATAGACAGGGGCCGGCTGTGAGGCCGTCATCGCAGGCAAGCCAGCTCCCACAATTTGATCGGGTTGTGTCAGGTAGATAGGCTTCGGCTGGCAGGCAGCCATCGCAGGCAAGCCAGCTCCCACAGGGGATCGCATTTCAATGTGGGAGCGGGCTTGCCCGCGATGGCGTCAGCCCAGGCGACACAAGGCCTAAACCATCCCCCCAAGCTTCAGCTCGCTCTTGAGATAGGCATAGTAAATCGGCCCCGCCACCACCCCCGGCAGGCCGAACGCCGCCTCAAACACCAGCATCGCCAACAGCAACTCCCACGACTTGGCACTGATCTGCCCGCCGACAATACGCGCGTTGAGGAAGTACTCGACCTTGTGGATCACGATCAAATACCCCAGCGCCGCCACCGCCACCCAGATCGACAGCGACAGCGCCACGATGGTGATCAGGGTGTTGGAGATCAGGTTGCCGATCACCGGCAGCAGGCCAAGCAGGAAGGTCAGCACGATCAGGGTCTTGGTCAAGGGCAGATGGATGCCACACAACGGCAGCACCACCGCCAGGAACACCGCGGTGAAGGCCGTGTTCAGCGCGGCGATCTTGATCTGGGCAAAAACGATGTTGCGAAACGCCTGGACCAGCAGGTGCAGGCGATCGAACAGTGCGGCGGCCAGGGGCTTGCGCTTGGTCAGGTCGGGCACGCGCTGCAAGGCGATGATCGCCCCCAGCACCATGCCAATCAGCAAGGTGACGAACATGTGGGCGGCGTCTTTGCCGACCAGTTGCAGTTCGCTCAGGTGCTTGCTCAGCCAATCGCCAATAGCCACGCGAAACTCCGCGGCGCTGGCGGGCAGGTAAGCGTCGATGGACGGCGGCAATTGGCCGCGCGCACGGTCGACCACGCCCATGAATTTATCCAGGGAAGCCCCGGGGTTTTCCGCTTCGTGAAGCAGGAAGCTGATGGCGCCGGCAAAGATCAAGGCCAGCACGCTGACGATCAGGGTGCCCAGCAAAGCCACCGCCAGCCAACGCGCGCGCCGGCCTTCGATCAGGCGTTGCAGTTGAGGGGTGAGCATGTTGACCAGCTCATAGACCAACAGGCCGGCCAGCAGGCTGGGCAGCAATTTCAGCGGCAGTACCAGCAGCAACCCGCCGAAAATGATGATGTAGCTGGACAGCAACAACACATGACGCTGAGAAAACGTTGGCATACAGCCTCAAAACAAACGGCGTTGAAGGATGTTGTAGGAGCGAGCTTGCTCGCGAAAAACGCAAGAGCGCCTCGTTTAGTCAGGGCGCCCGTGTGATCGTTCACGTTTTTCGCGAGCAAGCTCGCGCCTACAAAGGGGCTGTGTGCGAGTGTCGCAGCCTTCTATGGCCCGGGGCTATTATTTCTTCAGGCAGGTGCTCATGAAGGTTTTGCGTGCATCACCGGCCAAGGCTTGGGTTTTCGCCGACGCATTGCAGTCTTTCATCTTCTGCTGCTGCGGAGTCAGGGTCTTGGCGTCGTTGGCGGCAGGTGCCGACAGGCAGGTCTTCATGAAGGCCTTGCGGTCATCGCCCTTGAGCGTCTTGGTGGTGGCCTCGGCATTGCAGGTGGTCATTTTGTTCTGCTGGGCAGTGGCGGCAAAACCCTGGGCACACATCAGCAGGCCCATCATCAACAACGGAATACGCAGCATCTTCATGGAGTTTTCTCCCTGTTACCGTGCCGACGGGCACGGCCTACCGCGTAGTGTAGTCAAAACCTGTTACAACTTCACCGGCCACGAATATTCGCCCGTCGGTATTGCTCCGGCGTGCAGCCAGCGTGGCGCTGGAACATGGCGATAAACGCCGAGGCGGTGCTGTAGCCCAGATCAAACGCCACGTGTTGCACGCTGCGGTCGCTGTCCAGCGCTTCGATGGCCGCCAGGTAGCGCAGGCGCTGGCGCCATTCGCCAAAGCTCATGCCCAGCTCGCGCACAAACTGGCGCGCCAGGGTGCGCTCGCTCACATGCACCTTTTCGGCCCATTGCGCCAGCGGGCGATTATCTCCCGGCTCTGCCTGCATGCCCTCCAAGACCCCAAGCAATCCAGGGTGGCGGGCGTAGGGCAGGAAACAATCGTGGACCGGCGCCTGCCGGAGCTGGTCCACCAGCACTTGGGCCAGGCGGATGTCGGCGTCGGTGCGCGGTGCATTGACGTCGCGCAGAGCGAAATCCTTGAGGATCGCCTTGAGAATGTCGCTGATCGCCAACGTGCAAGGCTGCTGCGGCAACTGCTCGCACAGCTGCGGCGCCAGGCCTACGGAGTGGTAGACAATCGCCTCGGCATTGTAGGAGCTGTGCTCGGTATGCGGTGGCACCCACACCGCGTACTGCGGTGGCGACATAAAGCGATTACCCGCCACTTCCATGCGCATCACGCCGCTGGCCGAGTAATCCAGCGATCCCCAGGTGTGCTGGTGCGGGGTGCATTCGGTGTCCGGGGCAAAATCGGAGTACCGAAAGTACACCGGGCTTGGCAGGCGGGCGAAATCGGGCAGGCGGACGGTGTGTCGGGACATGTTGTCTGGATTCAACGCTCAGTTGTCTGGATCGCAGTATAGGCTTCGATCCAGACAGAGGATAATCCTGCCTCGTCAACACACTGGGTTTCTTTTCAATGCAATACGCGTATCCACTGCTGGCTATCCTTATCTGGGCCGGCAACACCGTGGTCAACAAATTGGCCGTGGGCTCGATCTTCCCGGCTGAAATCGGCTTTTATCGCTGGCTGTTCGCAGCGTTGCTGTTCACGCCGTTCATGCTCAAACCGGTGGTCGCCCACTGGCCGCAGATCCGCCCCAACCTGGGCAAGATCTTTATCCTCGGCGTGCTCGGCATGGCGGTGTATCAAAGCCTGGCTTATTACGCCGCGACGCTGACCAGCGCCACCAACATGGGCATTATCCTGTCGCTGATGCCATTGATGGCGCTGACTGCCGCGATCATCAGCCTTGGTCAACGCCTGACCTTTGGCGCCTTGACCGGCGCGGTGCTGTCGTTCGCAGGCGTGGTAGTGGTGGTATCAGCTGGCAGCCTGGGCGCGCTGTTGCAACATGGGGTCAACCTGGGCGACGGCATGATGCTGATTGCCACGCTGGCCTACGCGGTCTACAGCACCCTGCTGAAAAAATGGCAGCTGCGCCTGCCGCCGTTGGTGCTCCTGTATTTGCAGGTGCTGGTGGCGGTGGTGGTGCTGTTTCCGCTGTACCTGTTCTCGGCCAAGGCAGGTCTGGGCTGGGCGAATATCCCGCTGGTGCTGTATGCGTGCCTGCTGGCGTCGATGCTGGCGCCGTTGGCGTGGATGCACTCGGTGAAGACCCTGGGGCCAAGCCGTACCACGCTGTTTTTCAACCTGCTGCCCTTGATTACCGCGCTGATTGCGGCGCTGGTGCTCAAGGAAGAGTTGGCGCTGTATCACTTGGTGGGCGGTTTGCTGACCTTGGGTGGGGTGATTTTGTCGGAGCGTTGGACCACGCCGGTTGGCCGAAGGGTCAGCGTGGCCTGAGCCATCGCTATCGCAAGCAAGCCAGCGCCCACAGGGGAATGCATTTCAAAGGTAGGAGCTGGCTTGCCTGCGAAGAACGATAACGCGGCTGCCCGGTTAAACCCCGGCCGCCTTCAGCCGCCGGGCATGCTCGACAAACAAGCGGATCGGCTCGGCCCCCTTGCCCACCAGCCCCAGGGACTGGTTGACGATATCGAAGTGGTCCAAGGCGTAGTCATCGCCGATCACCGTGCCCAGGTGTGAGCTGTAACGCCCGACCAGGCCGTCACACTGGCCCTTCTCCCGCACAAAGCTGCGGGCGAACCAGCGGCAACTGCGATTTGTCCCATCCAGCAAGTTGCGCCCGCGGTCGGTCTTGCCCGGCTGCAAGATGCCGGACCACGAGTAATAGCGCACACCGTTGACCTCCTCCACTCCCTGCCCACCCCATTCCTGGGGCAACCCCTGGGGATATTGGCGATTGAACAGCGCCACACCCGCGCTGGTCAGGGACTGGTGCGAGGCCGGCAGATCGGCCTTGAAGCGCGGCCCGCGATAGCCGGTTTCCAACAGGCACATCACCCAGGCGGCCAAGTGAAACGCTGCGCTCATCAACCGGCCTTTGACGCTGTCGACCGGGTAATGGGCGTGGATATGATCGGCCAGTTCCGAGCCATGATTGGGCCCGGCCACCGAGGTCACCGAGGCCACCCATTGCGGGCGCGTGGCCGCCGCATAACGAGCGGTGAGCGAGCCCTGGCTATGCCCGATCAGGTTGACCTTGTCGGCGCCGGTCTCGCGCAGAATCCGCTCGATCTGCACCAGTAACTGCTCACCGCGCACCTCGCTGGAATCCAGCGGCGCAACCTGCACAGCAAATACCTGCGCCCCACCAGCCCGCAGCGCCGGGACGATGCCGTACCAGTAGGGGAACCACCCCAGGCGTACAAAACCCAGCATGCCGGGCACCAGCACCAAGGGGTAACGTGTAGCTAACGACTGCGGCATGGGCCTAACGTCCTTGATCCAGACGGAATAAAGTCAGGCTAGCCCACGCCCGCGACCAGAAGATGACACCCGCCGGCAAATCCAATAAAACTTTTTGCGCCGCCCAGGACTCACACCTGATAACGACCCCGCCGGCAGAGCGCGGCGTACAACCGGATTAGCCCCAGGAGATTGAAATGACTCAAGCACAATTGACTGACGTTGCAACCCTGCGCAGCCGCGCCCGCCAGAACGTCGAAAACGGCGCCGTGACCGAAGGCTACGACGCCGACCGCGAAGAAATCATCCGCCTGCTCAACGAGTCGCTGGCCACCGAACTGGTCTGCGTGCTGCGCTACAAGCGTCACTACTTCATGGCCAACGGCCTCAAGGCCAGCGTGGCTGCCGATGAGTTCCTGGAACATGCCACCCAGGAAGCCGAGCACGCCGACAAACTGGCCGAGCGCATTGTGCAGCTGGGCGGCGAGCCGGAGTTCAACCCCGACCTGCTGTCCAAGAACTCCCATGCGCAATACGTGGCCGGCAACACCTTGAAGGAAATGGTCTACGAAGACCTGGTGGCCGAGCGGATCGCGGTGGACAGCTACCGCGAGATCATCCAGTACATCGGTGATAAAGACCCGACGACCCGTCGCATCTTCGAAGACATCCTGGCCCAGGAAGAAGAACACGCCGACGATATGGCGGATATTCTGCAGGACCTGTAACCACCTACTGTAGGAGCGAGCTTGCTCGCGAAGAACGCACAGGCGCCGCGCTTTCTCAGGAAACACGCGTTATCGTTGACGTTTTTCGCGAGCAAGCTCGCTCCTACCTATTTTGGTTTCACTTAACAGTCTTGGGCGCCTTGCCTTCCTTCATCTGTTGCAGCAACGGTGCGCACTCATTGGGCTCGCCACCACTTGGGGCCACCAAGGCGAGCAAGCCCGCAGCAGGCCCGGCAATCACACCCAGAGCGACCATGCCCGCACCGCGCAGTGCCAGCGGGATGGCCTTGACCCCGGCATTGGGCTTGATGAACGGCCCGTTGACGTACAGCGGTGAACGCAGGGAGAACAGGCGAAAGCCCTTGGATTCCGGCGTGATGGTCAGGTCCAACTGCTCAGTGGCCATATTCGCGGTGCCATCGATGTAGATGATCGCGTTCTCGGTATCGAACACAAACAACCGCGTGGTCGCCAGGCCCGTCTTGATGCCAAAGTCCGCCGCCGCGCAGTTGATCTTCACTTCCTCGTCGCCGAACAGACGCCCCACCACGTAGTTGCCCACGTTGAGCCCGGCGATTTCCATCAGGCTTCGGCTGATGGCGCCATCGTTGATGAGCATCTTCAGGTCGCCATTGGAGGTGCCCAACAGTGCCGCCACGGAGTTACCGCGCCCGGCAATATCGGCGTCGCCGTTGAGTTCACCAAAGCTGGTTTTCATCGGTTCGAAGGTGGGGAACAACTGCTTGAGCTTGAAGTTACGCGCCGTGAGTTTGGCGCGACCTTCCATCGGCGTAGTGCGACCGTTCAAGCGAATCTGCGCATCGAGCTTGCCACCGGCCACGCCGAAACGCAGGGGTTCGAGGCTCAGTTGGCCGTCGTTGAGCACCAGGTGGGTGTAGAGATCAGTGAAGGGCAAATCGGCGCTGTGGACGATGCGTTTGCCAGTGAACTCGACGTCGGCATCCATATCGTGCCAACGCTCGGTGCGGAACTCCTCAACCGGCAGCACTTTGGTCGCCGGCTGTTTGCTTTCACCGCCACGGGCTTTTTGCTTGGCGTTGGAGTCCGCGCCGATCAAAGGCGCCAGGTCATCCATCAGCAACTGGTTGGACACCAGCGCGCCGCTGAGCTTGGGCCGTGGCTGGCTGGCGACATAGGCCAGGTCGCCGTGGATGTCGCTGTTGCCGATCTTGCCGTTGAAGTTCTCGTAGCGGAAGGAGGCGCCGCTGGCTTCATGCAGTTTGGCGATCAGATGGCCGTCGGTGGAATAGGCCGGCGAGTCCGGCAGGGTCACGCCGGTCAGCGGGTACAGGTTGCCCAGGCTGCTGCCCGACAGTTTCAGGCGCAGGTCCAGGGCGCCGAGGTTCAGCGGGTCGGTCAGGGTGCCGGCCAGAGCGATGCTGGTGTCCGCGATCTTGACCTGGGCTTGCAGCGGGAACGGCTTGGCCGCGTCCTGCAAGGCCAGCAAGCCACCGATCTTGCCTGTACCCGCAAGCTTCTGCCCGTGGTACTGGCCTTTGACCTTGAGGCCGAACGCGTAGTCCTGGGGCGCCGAGCCTTTTTCCAGGGCCTTCTTGGCATCGGCGTCGCCGACGATTTCGCCAAAGGGAATCGGCTTGCCCAGCGGGTCGATGATCACATCCAGCTGGGTCTTGAGGCTTTGATCGTCAAGGGTCACATGGCCTTTGTCGAAGCCGATGGCGCCGATGTCCACCACCCAGTTGGACGGTTCGGCGTTGGGGTCCTTGGGGTCGAACTTGAAGGTCCAGTTGGCGCGGCCATCCGCCAGGCGCTGCAACTGGGCACTGGGTTCGGTGAGGTCGATGCGCGGGATCACCACACGCTGCACCAGCAAGGCCAGGGGCGATATGCGCAGCTCAACCTTCTTGAGCGTGACCATCTGCGGTTGTTTCGACCAATCGGGGTTACCCAGGGTCAGGTCTTCGGCAATCACATGGGGCCACGGCACCCAGGCGCGCCAGCCGCCTTCATCGGGCTCACGCTGCCACACCACCGCGAGGTTGCCGTTAATGGCGAACGGACGATGCAGTTCTTCGGAGACCTTGGCATTGAGGGGCGGCTTGATGCGGTTCCAGTCGAAGAACACCAACACCAGTACCACGATGGCCATTAACAGAACGAAGCTGGCGCAGCTCCAAGCGACGATTTTACGAGTGCGCGTCATTGCACAGGACTCCTGAATACGACTGGCTGGGCAACAGCCTTTTAAACAACTTATAGGACTACGACTGGCAAAGTGCCTGGGGGTTTAACGCAACGGCGGATTTAGCCGAAAAAAGCGATTTTCCTGATCAACCAGACCATTTTTCCCATCGACGACGCACCATTGTTACCCAGGTTCGTGTCGAAAATACCCACATCGGTGCAAAGCCGCGGGCTTGAGAGGCTCGATCTAGAGCCTCCGAGGAGAACAATCAATTCTGTTGATTATTACCATTGTGTTTATGAACTTTTATATCGACTTATCAAGGGTAACATTAGCCCTGTACCCACTTTATCGCCCTCCCAAGGAGCAACCATCATGAAACGCCAATTACTCGCTACCGTTCTGTTATCTGTCCTGGCCTCCAGCGCCTTTGCCCTGCCAGCCGCCGAACAGGCCACCCCACAGAACAAAGCCCAAGCCGTGCAAACCAGCCAAACCGTAGCTCGCAGCGGTTCGCAAGAAGACGAAAACCGTGACTACGCCAAAGGCGCCGTGGCTGAAAATGGCTACAACCGCCTGCAAGAGAAAGGTCTGGTTGAAGGCGGTGCTGAACAAGCCAACAAACGCGCCTACACCGAAGGCGTTGCTGAAGGCGGTGCCGACCGTCTGCAAGAACTGCATCAAGCACAGAGCTAAGCCTGTGGTGGCCCAGAAAAGAGCCCGATCTGCCGATCGGGCTTTTGCTTTTATATAGACCGCGTCACGCCCCGCCCCTGCCAAGTTCGACGCCGGCAAAGCGCTTTTGCTAGAGTGCGTCGCTGTACTTGCCGACAAAGCTCATCCGCTCATGCTGCCCCGCGCCGAACAAAAGCAACAAACCCGCCTCGCCCTGATGGACGCAGCCCGCCATCTGATGGAGTGTGGCCGTGGGTTTGGCAGCCTGAGCCTGCGCGAAGTGGCCAAGACCGCGGGTATCGTGCCCACCGGTTTCTACCGCCATTTCGCCGACATGGACCAACTTGGGCTGGTATTGGTCAGCGAAGTTGGCCAGACCTTCCGCGCCACGATCCGCCTGGTGCGCCACAACGAATTCGTGATGGGCGGCATCATCGATGCCTCGGTGCGCATCTTTCTCGATGTGGTCTCGGCCAACCGTTCGCAATTTTTGTTTCTGGCCCGCGAACAGTACGGCGGCTGCTTGGCCGTGCGCCAAGCCATCGCCGCCCTGCGCGAAGACATCACCCGCGATTTGGCCGCCGACCTGACGTTGATGCCCAAGTTGCAGCACCTGGATGCGGAAGGTTTGCATGTGATGGCCGACCTGATCGTCAAGAGCGTGTTCGCCACCCTGCCCGATATCATCGACCCACCGGCCCACGCCTTGCCGGCCCACCTCACGCCCCAGGCGAAGATCACCCAACAACTGCGCTTTATCTTTATCGGCCTCAAGCATTGGCAAGGGCTGGGCAGCACCGAATAAAGCAATCAACCCGCCGTGTGGAAACGCTTGGCAGTGGTGTAGTGCTTGTTCCAGTAGCTATTGCTCAATGAGTCGATACGAATGGTTTTGCCGGTGCGCGGCGAATGGATGAATTTGCCTTGGCCGATATAAAGGCCGACATGGCTGACCTGGCCGCGCCCGTTGCCTTTGAAAAACACCGCATCCCCAGGCTTCAACGCATTGCGCTTGATGGTCGCCGCCGATGAGCGGTGCATGGCCGTGGTGGTGCGCGGTATCTGGATATTGGCCTGGGTCTTGAACAGGTACACCAGGAAGCTGCTGCAATCAAAGCCCTGCTCTGCAGAAGTGCCGCCCCACTTGTAGGGCGTGCCCAGCAACTCATGGGCGCGGTCGATCACGTCGTCGATGGAGGCCGGCTTGAGGCTTTGCAGCGACGAACCGAAGGTGGCGCGAGGCTGAAAGTTGGCCGATGCCGATGAAATAAAGAAGGTCAGGCTGACCAGGCATATACAGAAAATTGATCGAAGCATGATAAACGTCGCGGTGGCATTAAACAGGGCGCATAGCCTAAAGAACCCTCAAGTAATCTCATGAACTCCAAATCCTCATGATTCGTAGGACAAATCCTAAAAACCGCCTACTGAGAAAAAGATGAAAGAAATTTCATCAAGCTGAGCGCCACCATCAACGCAAAACGCCCTTCGCCGGTGCTATAAACATCGACACGCACCAAATTGATACACGCACCGAATTATCCGACGCCCTATTGAGCAGCATGCCTGCCTGACTACAGGGAATTCCTACTCAATTCCATGATTGGCAAGCCCCTTGCTCTAGGTCTTTCATCGCTCACAGCTGGAAGCTCTCTGATGCTGGTGATACACCGCCGAATCGCCCCCCAAGCCCTCTGGGCCGCCGAGTTGCTGCTCAACTTCGAAGCCCGCAGCAAAAGCCGTCTGCGCTGTTTCAGTGCCGACGGTGAAGACGTCGGCCTGTTTTTGGAGCGGGGCCAGCCGCCCTTGCACGATGGCGAATTCCTACAGGCAGAAGACGGACGCGTCGTACGGGTGTGCGCCCGTCCTGAACAACTGCTGCACGTCACCTGCCGCAATGCCTTTGAGCTGACCCGTGCCGCCTATCACCTGGGCAATCGCCATGTGGCCCTGCAAGTCGGTGACGGCTGGCTGCGCCTGCTCGATGACTACGTGCTCAAGGCCATGCTTGAACAGCTAGGCGCCCATGCGCAGACCATAGAAGCGCCGTTTCAACCCGAGCACGGCGCCTATGGCGGTGGCCATCATCACTCACGCCATGGCGATGAAGACTTCAACTACGCGCCCAAGCTGCATCAGTTCGGCGTGCGTCTATGAACCCAGCCTGGGCGCTGCTACGCCTGGCCAGTCCGCAATTGCCGATTGGCGGCTACAGCTATTCCCAGGGCCTGGAAATGGCGGTGGACAACGGCCGCGTACAGGACGCCGCGAGCGCCCGACGCTGGATCAGTGACCAGTTGCTGCTCAACCTGGCGCGTTTCGAAGCGCCGCTGTTGCTCGCCCATTGCCGCGCCGCCGCTGAGCAGGACTGGGCCCAACTGGCGCAGTGGTGCGACGAGCACCGCGCCAGCCGTGAGACCCGCGAGCTGTATCAGGAGAGCCGCCAGATGGGCTACTCCTTGCAACAACTGCTCAACGGCTTGCCGGAACTGGACGACAGCGCCCGTGACTTTCTCGCCCAACGCGACGAACCGCACCTGGCCCTTGGCTGGGCCTTGGCCGCGCGCGCCTGGCACATCAGCCCTGGCGATGCCCTTGCCGCCTGGCTGTGGAGCTGGCTGGAAAACCAATTGGCGGTGCTGATGAAAACCCTGCCATTGGGCCAGCAAGCCGCCCAGCGCCTGACCAGCGAACTGCTGCCGCTGCTGCAACAAGCCCAGCAGGATGCCGAACGCATCAACCCTAACCATTTGGGCAGCGCCGCTTTTGGCCTGTCCCTGGCGTGCATGGCCCACGAGCGCCAGTACAGCCGCCTGTTCCGTTCCTGATTGTGGAGAAGCACATGAACACACAACCCCTGCGCGTTGGTATCGGCGGCCCGGTAGGCTCGGGCAAGACTGCCCTGACCCTGGCCCTGTGCCTGGCGCTGCGCGATCGCTATAACCTGGCAGTGGTCACCAACGACATCTATACCCGCGAAGACGCCGACTTCCTGGTGCGCAACCAGGCCCTGGCGCCGGAGCGCATCATCGGCGTGGAAACCGGTGGTTGCCCGCACACGGCGATTCGCGAAGACGCCTCGATCAACCTGGAGGCCGTGGACCAACTCAACCGCCGTTTTCCGGGCCTGGACCTGATTCTGGTGGAGTCCGGCGGCGACAACCTGTCGGCTACCTTCAGCCCGGAACTGTCGGACCTGACCATCTATGTGATCGATGTGTCTGCGGGCGACAAGCTGCCACGCAAGGGCGGGCCCGGTATTTGCAAATCCGACCTGCTGGTGATCAACAAGATCGACCTGGCCCCGCTGGTCGGCGCCTCGCTGGAACTGATGAACAGCGACACCCAGCGCATGCGCAACGGCAAACCCTTTGTGTTCAGCAACCAGAAAACCGGGGTCGGCCTGGATGACATTGTCGCCTTCATCGAACGCCAGGGCCTGCTGACCGCCGCCTGATCAACCCATAAGGAACCTGTCCATGAGACTCAACAGACTTTTCGCCGCCGCCGCGCTGCTGCTCGCCCCGGCCCTGGCCTTCGCCCATCCGGGCCACGGCGACAATGGCCTGGTGGCCGGTATCAGCCATCCCCTGGGCGGCCTCGATCACTTGCTGGCCATGCTTGCGGTGGGCCTCTGGGCTGCGCAGCAAAAAGGCGCCGCGCGCTGGGCACTGCCGTGCACCTTCGTCGGCACCATGCTGATCGGCGGCGTGCTGGGTTTTGAAGGGCTGCAACTGCCGGCGCTGGAAAGCGGGATTGCCGCCTCGGTGCTGGCGTTGGGCCTGGCGGTAGCATTGGCGGTACGGCCACCGCTGTTCGTGGCGGTAGGCGCCACGGCCCTGTTTGCACTGTTTCACGGCGTGGCCCATGGCCTGGAACTGCCGGATATGACCAGCCCTTGGGCGTATGCGGCTGGGTTTGTGGGGGCGACTGCCGTGTTGCACGCTGCGGGTTATGCGGTGGTGCGCTTTTTACCGGCGGCTGCAGCGCCACTGGTGCGAGTGGCCGGGGCGGCTTCGGCGGCGACTGGGGTTTGGTTGCTGGCGGGCTGATCGTCAGCGCCTGTAAGGGCCTCATCGCAGGCAAGCCAGCTCCCACATTTGAGAGGGTTCACACTTCAAAAATGTGGGAGCGGGCTTGCCCGCGATAGCGCCAGTACAAACACCACCGATCCCAAGCCTGCTACCATGCGCGGCAAACACCCCTGCCGTGACGACGCCAGCCAATGCCCATCGCTTCCCCCTCTTCCCTGACGCCTGTGCTCACGCACTTCCATGACCTGATCGTGCCCCTCTGGCAAGGCCCGGGCTGGAATGCCGACCTGGCACTGCCCTTTGAGGCCCTGGACGCCGACCACCAGCCTCTGCCCCCACAGCGCTATCGCGCCATGGCCTGCGCCCGGCAGTTGTACCTGTTCGCCAGCCTGATCGGCGAGCCCGGCGCGGCGTTCGCCGAAGAACGTGCGGCGGCGCTGTTTCGCTCCCTGCAACGGCACTTTCATGATGCCGAACACGGTGGCTGGTTCTACAGCATCGACCCCGCCGGCCAGCCGCTGGACAAGCGCAAAGACCTCTACACCCACGCCTTCATTATTTTTGCCTGCGCCCATTACTGGGCCAAGGTGCGTGAACCGCTGGTAGAGTCGGTGCTCAACGCCGCCCTGGAAGTCGTCGCCCAACGCTTTGCCACCGGCGACGGGTTGTACGAGGCGGTACTGGAGCGCAACTGGGCCTCGCTCAACGCAGGCCCTTTGCAAAACCCGTTGATGCACTTGGCAGAAGGTTTCCTGGCCACCCTCGCGGTGCGTGAGGATGCCGAGGTACAAGCGGCCCTGCTGGCATTGGCGACGGCCATGCAGCAACGCTTCATCGACCGCGAGCACGGCGTGATGATGGAAAAACCTTTGGGCGCTGTGGATAACTGGTTTGAGCCGGGGCACCAGTTCGAATGGTTCTTTTTGCTCGAATCTTCAGCTGTGCTGCGCGGCACCGCGCTGCATGGGTCGCTGACACGGGCATTTGCCTATGCCGAGCACAAGGGTGTGGATAAGTTAAGCGGCGCGGTCAGCGGCATGCTCGCGCTGGATGGCACGGTGCGCGACGGTACCCAACGGATCTGGGCGCACGCGGAGTACCTGCGAGCACTGACCTTGCGGCCAGGTAGCGAAGCAGTGCTGTTGCGTCAGTTGCAGGCGTTGCAACAGCGCTTTTTGCATGCAAAGGGTTGGCATGAATGCCTGGATGCCGAGGGTAAGGTGAGCCGGCGGGATATGCCTTCGACAACGCCTTATCATTTAGCGACTTGCTATCAGGGCTTGGTCCAGCATCTGGGCTGACCTGCTGGGCCCCATCGCAGGCAAGCCAGCTCCCACAGTTGATAGTGTTCGCACATTTAAATGTGGGAGCTGGCTTGCCTGCGATAGCCTCACCTCGCTCTAACAGACTTTAGGCAATCCACTTGCGATCCCCAGTAAAACTGATCGTCAACCACCGCGCCGCATCCGCCGCCCCCAGCCCTGTGGATATCTCCTCACGCAGCCCATCAAGGGTGGCGACGTTATCTACCGGGTAATCCGCCGGCAGCACCACATGAATCTCGATAAACCGCGCGCGCCCGTGCTTCTGCACATAGGACACGTAGTCGTCGAAACCATGCTTGGCCTGCGCCGCGTCCATCACTTCGCGGACCTTGTCGTCCAAATGATCCGGCGCGATGCCCAATACTTCGCGCAACGCTGGGCGCAAAATCTTGAATGCCGGCGCCAGCATGCTCAGGGCCAGCAGGATCAGGATCAACGGGTCGACGTAGACCGCCCACTCGCCATAGCCCTGGGACTTTAGCAACAGCGCGGCCAGGAAGCTGATCAGCAAACCCACCGACAGCATCGCGTCCACCAGCCAGCTGATGTTGTCGAACTGGATCAATGACGACTTGAGTGTGCGATTGCGGTAGCGCACATAGAAGAAGTACGCGAACTCCACGACGGTAAACACCGCCGCATAAATGATCACCAGCCCCAACTCGATTTCGCGCCCGCCATTGATAATGCCGAACACGCCATTGAGGAACGCGTAGATGGCGATCAACAGCAGGAAACTGCCTTCTATCAACAGCACCATCGGCTCCAGGTGCCAATAGCCGAACTGGAAGCGCTCGTTGCTTTTCTTGGCGATCAGCTTGGCCGTGATCAGCATCAGCACCTTGATGGCGGTGGCGATCAGCGAGAAAAAGCCGTCGAACAGAATGGATTGGGCGCCGGATATCACACCCGTGACAATCCCTGCGATCGCGACTGCGAACATCAGGATAGTCGATTGTTTGAGCAGTGCCTGCTCACCTCGGTTACTCACATTGCCTCCTGTCAAAACCTTTAAACCGCTGGGTGCGGTGGGGTTTTCAGGCGGGCAGTGTACCTTATGCCGCATTTTGGCCGATTTGACGCCATTTGTTGGAGCGAGCTTGCTCGCGAAAAACCTGAGCGCGCCGCGTGCATTCAGGATACCCGCGTCATCGTTAACGTTTTTCGCGAGCAAGCTCGCTCCTACAGTGTGTGGCGCAGGTGCTTAGCCCTTGGCCCCACGCTCAATCGCAAACCCAGCCCAGGTCTGGCTCACCGGCATCAACTCCAGGCGGTTGATGTTCACGTGCGCCGGGGTGTTCATCACCCAGAAAATCGTATCGGCAATATCCTGTGGCTGGATCGGTTCGGCACCTGCATAGGTGGCGTCGTAACGTGCCTGGTCACCGCCGAAGCGCACCAGGGAGAACTCGCTTTCACACAAGCCCGGCTCGATATTGGTCACCCGTACGCCGGTGCCTTGCAAGTCGCAGCGCAGGTTCAACGAGAACTGCTTCACGAACGCCTTGGAACCGCCGTATACATGGCTGCCCGGGTACGGATAGTTACCGGCGATGGAACCCAGGTTGATGATCCCGGCACCGCGGCCATGGGCAATCAGGCGCGGCAACAGCAGGTTAGTGGTGGTCAGCAGGCCCTTGATGTTGGTATCGACCATGGTTTCCCAATCGTCGAGGTCGCACTTGGGTGCAGGGTCGGTGCCCACGGCGAGACCTGCGTTGTTGATCAGGCCGCGCAGCGTGGCGAACGACGGCGGCAGGTTGGCGATGGCCTCCTCCATGCCTTTACGGTCGCGCACATCCACCACCAGGCCATGCACTTCGGTCTGCTTGGAAAGCTCTTCGACCAAAGCGTTCAAACGCTCGGCACGACGACCGGTGAGCACCAGTTTCCAGCCGGCTTCGGCAAAACGACGGGCACAGGCTTCGCCGAAACCTGAAGTGGCGCCAGTGATAAACAGCGTGTCGGACATGGTGTTCTCCTTGCGGGCATCGGGAAAAAAACAGCCAGCAGAATGCCCTTACGCCGCCGTTGCGGCAACCGCTATGCACGCACATGCCTGCGCAACTGGTCATTTTTTAATCAACACTATTAAAGCCTTATAAACCGTGGCTTGCAGCCATATGCGCGCAGGTTATCCACAACTGCGCCCACAGTCTTTGGGGGCAAGTGCAAATGGCTCAAAGCCGCTGTGTACAAGGGTTGCAGGCGGTTTTAGAAAGTTTTTTGCTTGACCTGGGGGAACGCCTATGTAGGCACTGACAAATGCAGAAAAACACAACGATGGCTCCAGGCCAGTCATTCCGGCCCCTGCGCGCGTCTTTCCAGAGTTTAGTCACAGACTTATCCACAGGCAGGAATGACTTATTTGGTTCATATACCTGTGTCTTTAAACAGGTTGACAAACCCCTGGGGCGCTCGTGAAAAACACACTGATCAAAAAACAACCACAGAGCTGTAAGCCACGTAGTTAAAGGCTTTCAGCCAGCTACTCCCACGTTACCCACAGCCGGTTCCACAGTGGATGGGGACAAGTCAAAACTGTGACAAAACAGGGATTTGCGGCGGCTATATGTCGCGCTTTTGAGGTGGGCTGGATTTGTTTTCCACAATTTGGCGCTAGCCTTGTGAACACCGCAAAACAACTGTGGGAGCGGCCTTGCTCGCGAATGCGGTGTGTCAGTCAAAACATCTGATACTGGTACACCGCATTCGCGAGCAAGCCCGCTCCCACAGGGGAACCGCGCCGCTTTAGGTCAGTGACCGCCCAGGTAGGCGTTGCGCACTTCCTCGTTCACCAGCAACTCCTTGCCGGTGCCCGTCAGGCGGATCTCACCGTTGACCATCACATAGGCCCGGTCCGACAGGCGCAGCGCATGGTTGGCGTTCTGCTCCACCAGGAAGATGGTCATCCCGGTGGACGCCAGTTCGCGCAGGGTGGAAAAGATCTGCTTCACCACAATCGGCGCCAACCCCAGGCTTGGCTCATCGAGCAGCAACAGCTTGGGCCGGCTCATCAGCGCACGGGCGATGGCGAGCATTTGCTGCTCACCACCGGACATGGTCATCGCCCGCTGGTTGCGCCGCTCCTTGAGCCTGGGGAACAGCTCAAACATGCGCTGCATGTCTTCACTGGCGAACTTGTCGCCAATAGGGATGGTGCCCATCAGCAGGTTTTCCTCGACGGTCATGTCAGGGAACACCCGCCGCCCTTCCGGCGACTGCGCAATGCCGTTGGAAGCGATGTAGTGGGACGACTTGTGAGTGATGTCGACGCCGTTGTAGAGGATCTGCCCCGACTCGGCCCGAGGCTGACCGAAGATCGACATCAGCAACGTGGATTTACCCGCGCCATTGGAGCCGATCAGGCTGACGGTTTCGCCTTCGTTGATGTGCAGCGAGACTTTTTTCAGGGCCTGGATCGGGCCGTAGAACACGTCCAGGTCCTTCATTTCGAGGATAGGTGCACTCATACCAGCTCCTCTTCATCCGCGCCCAGGTAGGCGGCGATCACTTTCGGGTCGTTGCGGATCGCGTCCGGGCCGCCTTCGGCAATCACGTTGCCGTGGTCCAGCACCACAATGTGGTCGGAAATACTCATCACCATGCCCATGTCGTGTTCGATCAGCACCACCGTGAGGTCGTGTTCGTCGCGCAGCAGGCGAATCATCGCGCTGAGGGCTTCGGTTTCCTGAGGGTTGAGGCCCGCTGCCGGTTCATCCAGGCAGATGATCTGCGGCCGCGTGCACATGGCGCGGGCGATCTCCAGGCGGCGCTGCTGGCCGTAGGAGAGCTCGCCGGCCAGGCGGTTGGCGCAGTCCACCAGGTCGACCACTTCCAGCCAGTAGAACGCGCAATCCAGCGCATCGCTTTCGGCCTTGCGGTAGCCCTTGGTGTTGAGGATGCCGGCAAGCATGTTGCGGTTGACCCACATGTGCTGGGCCACCAGCAGGTTTTCCAGCACCGACATTTCCTTGAACAGGCGAATGTTTTGGAAGGTGCGCGCAAGGCCCGCGCGATTCACCAGGTGGGTGCCGCCGAACATCTTGTAGTACACACGGCTGAGGAAGCTTTTGGGCGATACGAAGTCGGTGGCCTCAAAGCGCTCGCCGAGCAGTTGGATGACGTTGGTTTGCTTGCCTCGCACGTTGAGTTCGATCTTGCCGCCACTGGCTTTGTAGAAGCCAGTGAGGCAGTTGAACACCGTGGTCTTGCCGGCGCCGTTGGGGCCGATCAGGGCGAAGATCGAGTTGCGTTTGACCTGCAGGCTCACATCACTGAGGGCCTTGATGCCACCGAAGTGCATCATCAGGTGTTCGACGGACAGCACGACTTCCTTGCTCATGGCGCTACCCCTTTGCGTGGCGTCACGCCGGTACGGCTGATGCGAATCAAGCCGCGCGGTCGCCAGATCATCATCACCACCATCAGCACCCCAAACAGCAGTACGCGGTATTCAGAGAAGCTGCGCAGCAGCTCCGGCGCAACGGTCAACACGAACGCCGCGATCACCACGCCGACCGTCGAGCCCATGCCGCCCAACACCACGATGGCGAGGATTAACGCCGACTCAAAGAACGTAAAAGACGACGGGTTGACGAAGCCTTGGTAGCTGGCAAAGAACACCCCGGCCAAACCGGCCGTGGACGCGCCGATGGTGAAGGCCGAGAGTTTGACCAGCACATGGTTCAGGCCCATGGAGCGGCAGGCGATTTCATCTTCGCGCAGCGCTTCCCAGGCGCGACCGACCGGCATGCGCGTCAGGCGATGCTTGATGTACAGCACGGCCAGCACCACCAAGAACAGCACGATGTAGATGAACATGAACTTGATATTAGGGTTGTAATCGATGCCGAAAAACTCGTGAAACGGAATGCCGCCATCCTTTGCACGCTTGCCGAACTCCAGACCCAGAAAGGTCGGTGACGGCACCGGCATACCGTTCGGGCCGCCGGTAAACGACAGCCAGTTGTTGAGCACCAGGCGAATGATTTCACCAAAACCCAGGGTCACGATGGCCAGGTAGTCACCGTGCATTCGCAGCACCGGGAAGCCGAGTATGCACCCCGCCAACGCCGCCGCGATGGCCGCCAGTGGCAGCACGGTCCAGAAGCCCAGGCCCAGGTATTGATAACCCAGCGCCAGGCCGTAGGCACCGATGGCGTAGAAGGCCACGTAACCCAGGTCGAGCAGGCCCGCCAGGCCCACCACGATGTTCAACCCCAGGCCGAGCAACACGTAGATCAGCCCTAGGATCACCACGGTCAGCAGGTACTTGTTGGCAAAGATCGGGAACACGATGGCGATCACGATCAGCGCCGGGATGATCCAGCGCAGCCGCGACTTGTAGTCCGGTGGCAGCACGTGCACGCCGGAGCCGCTGCTCTCAAATCCTTGAAGGATTTTCACACCCTTGGGGGTTTGCAGGAACAGGCTCAGGGCAAAGCGCCCGGCCATGACGATGGCGACCAGCACGGCAACCCGCGCAGGTTCCAGGTTGAAGCTGTAGCCGTCGAGCACCACGCCGACAATCGGGCCGAACACGATCAGCGAAATCAGCCCCGCGAGCACCGTATCGACCACACTTTTCTTGATATCAATGGATTTGGCAGCAGACATGTTTACACCTTAGCCACGAGTGGGCGACCAAGCAGGCCCTGGGGACGGAAAATCAGAATCACCACCAGCAGGGAGAAACTGAACACGTCTTTGTAGTCAGAGTTGATCAACCCCGAGAACAGCGACTCGGAGATACCGAGGATGATCCCGCCGAGCATCGCCCCAGGCAGGGAGCCGATGCCGCCGAGTACCGCTGCGGTAAACGCCTTGATGCCGATGATGAAGCCGGCATAGAAGTCGAAAGTGCCGTAGTTGAGGGTGATGAGCACGCCGGCCAGGGCGGCCATGGCGGCACCAATGACAAACACGTAGGAGATCACGCGGTCGGTGTTGATGCCCAGGATCGAGGCCATCTTGCGGTCTTGCTGGGTAGCGCGGCACATGCGGCCCAGCTTGGTGTATTTGATGATGTAGGTGAGCAAGGCCATGCCGGCAAAAGCAGCGACCAGGATGAACACTTTGGTGTAGGTCAGTTGCACAAACCCGGTGCCGATATCGACGCGCCAGGCGCCGGCCAGCAAGGTGGGAATACCTTGTTGCTTGGCACCCTGGGCGATCTGCGCGTAGTTCTGCAGGATCAGGGAGATACCGATGGCGCTGATCAGCGGAGCCAGGCGGGTGGAGTTACGCAACGGTTTGTAGGCGACACGCTCAATCACCCAACCGTACACGCCGGTGACGACCACGGTGAAGATCAAGGTACCGAGAATGAGCAGCGGGAAGGATTCGATGCCGAAGTAAGCCAGCAGTGCCAGACTGATCGCCGCGAGGTAAGCGGAAATCATATAAACCTCGCCGTGGGCGAAGTTGATCATGCCAATGATGCCATAGACCATTGTGTAGCCGATGGCGATCAGGCCATAGACCGACCCGAGGGTCAGGCCGTTGACCAGTTGCTGCAGGAAAATACCATCCATAACGCAATCTCACGCGGTGAGCACCTGCACACCGGTGGGTGTGCGGCGCTTCTGGAGGAAAAGACAGATCGGGGTCAAAACACAGCCCTTATGTGGGAGCGGGCTTGCTCGCGAATGCGGTGTGTCATAAACACATTCGGCGACTGACACTCTGCTTTCGCGAGCAAGCCCGCTCCCACATTGAGTCCGTGGTGCTTGTACTTACTTCTGCTTTTCCAACTGATGGTATTTGCCGTCTTTGTCCCACTGGTAAACCACGTAGTCAGAGACTTTCAGGTCGCCCTTGGCATCCCAGGCTTTTTCGCCCATGACGGTTTTAACCGGGTTGGCCTTGAGCCACTTGGCAGCGTCTTCGCCCTTGTTGGACTTGGCACCGTTGAAACCGGCGGCCAGGGCCTGGATCGAGGCGTAGGCGTACAGCGTGTAGCCTTCAGGCTCGGTGCCGTTCTTGCGGAACTCTTCCACCACGGTCTTGCTGTCCGGCAGCAGGCGCGGGTCGGCGCCGAAGGTCATGTACACGCCATCGACGTACTGCGCACCACCTGCGGTGGACACCAGTTCGTCGGTGACCACGCCGTCATCGGACATGAACTTGACGTCTTTCAAGCCCGCTTCACGGATCTGGCGCACCAACGGGCCGGCTTCCGGATGCAGGCCGCCGAAGTACACGACGTCGGCGCCCAGGGAACGGATCTTGGTGACCAGGGCGCTGAAGTCTTTCTCGCCACGGGTCAGGCCCTCTTCCAGCACCGGCTTGACGCCGCGCTTGGTCAACTGGGCTGCGGTGGCGTCGGCCAGGCCTTTGCCGTAGGTGTCCTTGTCGTTGATCACCGCGACTTTCTTGCCCTTGAGCACATCGACGATGTAGTCGCCGGCGACGATGCCTTGCTGGTCGTCACGCCCGCACATGCGGAACATGGCGCCCAGGCCGCGTTCGGTCACTTGTGGGTTGGTGGAGCCTGGGGTGATGGCGATGATGCCTGCTTCGTCGTAAACCTCAGACGCCGGGATGGTATTGGATGAGCAGAAGTGCCCGACCACGCCGATCACTTTGTCCTGGTCGGCCAGGCGGTTGGCCACGGCCACGGCCTGCTTGGGTTCGCAGGCGTCATCGCCGGCCACCAGCTTGATCTGCTCGCCGTTAATGCCGCCGGCCTTGTTGATAACGTCGGCTGCCGCCTGGGCACCCTTCATGTACTGCTCACCGAAAGCGGCGTTGGCACCCGTCATCGGGCCCGCCACACCAATTTTCACATCAGCTTGAACAAACGTAGAAACACCCAGCGCCGCAGCAACGGCGAGGGCCAGAAAACCTTTCTTGTAAAACGTCTGGGACATGAGTGGTGCTCCGATATTTTTGATTTTTGGCACGACAACTTGCATTCAAACCTTTCACCGAAAGCTCAGAGCAAGCCGCGTGCCATTACGTTTTTATTCTTCAAAAAGACACGGTGTCATTGTTATTACAGGCGTTTCGACGCCTTTTGCCAGGACGTGCAACCGTCTAGCGTCTACAGGTGCAACCAACACTGCAAAAAAGTACAACCCTGGCAGGTCGCACCTGCAACCACAGGCATAAACGACAGTTCCTACAGCTGTAACAACGTGCGTAACGGAACTGCACATTTACAGTGCGTGATTGCTACGACTTGCACCAATACAGATGGGTAGCCTGCTAAGAAAATGCAGGCTTCTGAGGGGTATTTCGCTGATCAGATCACGATCCTCAGGCATTGCCCGGCGTGATAGAGCGAGAAGCCGGCTTCATACAGGCAACTGCGCAGGCCTACCCCGGCCAGGGGCTGCATAGGGGCAAAGGGGATCGGCAAGGCTTGGGGATCCTGGTGACACAGGTAGTCGGCAAACGCCTTGCCCACCACGCTGCCGGTGGTCACCCCGCGCCCGTTATAACCGGTAACCGCCACCAGGCCGGGGGCCGGTTCGAACAGGCGCATCAAGTGGTCAGGGGTGAACGCGATGCAGCCGGTCCAGGTGTATTCCCACTGCACCGGTTTGAGGTACGGGAAGTAGTGTTGCTGCACCCGATCGGCCCACGCTTTGAGAAACCATGCCGGTTTCTGGTTGCCATTGCCCAGGCTGCCGAGCAACAGGCGGCCATCGGCATCGCGGCGAATACTGCTCAGGACCTGGCGCGTGTCCCAGGAGCCCTGGCCGCCGGGGAGGATCTGCTTGGCCGCGTCATCGGTCAGCGGCGCCGAGGCCACTTGGTAGTAATAGCCGGGGAAGAAGTTACGCCGCAGCTCGGTCCATTCGCCTTCGGTGTAGGCATTGGAGGCGATCACCACCTGCGCGGCCTGCACCGCGCCCTCGGCGGTCTGCACCGACCAATCGGCGCCTTGACGCTCAAGCTGGGTGACCGGCGAATGATCGAACAATTGCCC
Source organism: Pseudomonas sp. AP42 (assembly GCF_001728935.1). Lineage (NCBI taxonomy): Bacteria > Pseudomonadati > Pseudomonadota > Gammaproteobacteria > Pseudomonadales > Pseudomonadaceae > Pseudomonas > Pseudomonas sp. AP42. The sequence continues at coordinate 14,185 of NZ_LYSO01000057.1, read as the reverse complement.
GCCCAGCCCCACGGCGGCATTCGCCAACCCCGTGGTATAGGCCATGGGGTTCAAGGTGCCGGCGCGCCGATCCAGCAATGCGGCGGCGATTTTGCGGGTACCGGTGGCGTGCTCGCAGGCCTGGCCGGTGAGTAACTCAACCGGCGCGCCACGGCGTTTCCACTGCTGCTCACGGCTGCGCAAATCCGCCTCGCCACGGGCGTTGTGCGCCATGTGCAAGGTGCCTTCACGGCGCAATTGGCAGTCGATGTTGTACTTGTCGATCAGGCTGAACACCAGGGACGGCGCCGCGCCCAGCATGCGGTTGAGCTGGCTGCCCACCGCCGTGCCGAAACCGGCCTCGATCTCGTCCGGTGGAATCCACAGGCCGGCATTGACCAGCCCGACGTTGCGCCCCGAACCGCCGTGGCCGGTGCGATGGGCCTCCAGCACGGCAACGCTTTTACCCTGTTCCAGCAAATGAATGGCCGCCGACAAACCGGTGATGCCGGCGCCGATCACGCACACATCCACCTTGACCGCGCCCTTGAGCGCGGCCCGGTCGGGGCGGCCAGGGGTAAGGTGTTCCCATAAACATGTTTCGCGCAGTGCCATTGCCAGACTCCGATGAGACCTAACAAACAAATACTCTTTTGAATGGGAAACCCAATCACCTGTGGGAGCTGGCTTGCCTGCTCCCACATTGACCGTGCCAGATCAGTCGAAGGTAATGCCTTGGGCCAACGGCAGTTCCAGCGAGTAGTTCACGGTATTGGTCTGCCGACGCATATACCCGCGCCACGCATCCGAGCCCGATTCACGCCCGCCGCCGGTCTCTTTTTCACCCCCGAACGCGCCACCGATCTCTGCACCGCTTGGGCCGATGTTGACGTTGGCGATGCCACAGTCGCTGCCTACCGCCGACATGAACTGTTCGGCTTCACGCACGTCGGTGGTGAAGATGCAGGACGACAAGCCTTGCGGCACGGCGTTGTTCAGGCGCAGGGCTTCGGCGAAGTCGGTGTAGCCGACCACGTAAAGAATCGGTGCAAAGGTTTCGCTGCACACCACGTCGCTTTGCTCGGGCATTTCGACGATGGCCGGCGATACGTAGTAGGCGTTGGGGAATGTGTCCTGCAGTTGGCGCTTGCCGCCGAACACCTTGCCGCCTTCGCTCAAGGCTTGCTCAAGGGCGTCCTGCATGTTGTCGAAGCTGTGCTTGTCGATCAACGGGCCGATCAGGTTGCCTTCCAGCGGGTGGCCGATGCGCACCTTGGAATAGGCGGCCTTGAGGCGGGTGACGATTTCTTCTTTGACCGACTCATGGGCGATCAGCCGGCGCAGGGTGGTGCAGCGTTGGCCGGCGGTGCCCACTGCGCTGAACAGGATGGCGCGTACGGCCATATCCAGGTCGGCGCTTGGGCCGAGGATCATCGCGTTGTTGCCGCCCAGTTCAAGAATGCTGCGGGCGAAACGCGCGGCGACTTTGGGTGCCACTTCGCGGCCCATGCGCGTACTGCCGGTGGCGCTGATCAGAGCGACGCGCGGGTCGTCCACCAGCGCAGCGCCGGCGTCGCGGCCGCCGATGATCACTTGGCTGAGGTACTCGGGAGCACCGTCGAACTTCTTCAGCACGCGCTCGAACAGGGCCTGGCAGGCCAGTGCGGTGAGCGGGGTCTTTTCCGACGGTTTCCAGATCACCGCGTTGCCGCACACCAAGGCCAGCGCAGTGTTCCACGCCCACACGGCCACCGGGAAGTTGAAGGCGCTGATCACGCCGACCACGCCCAGCGGGTGCCAGGTTTCACGCATATGGTGGCCTGGGCGCTCGGAGGCGATGGTCAAGCCGTACAGCTGACGCGACAGGCCCACGGCGAAGTCGCAGATGTCGATCATTTCCTGCACTTCACCCAAGCCTTCCTGGGTGATTTTGCCGGCTTCCCAGGAAACGAGTTCACCCAGGTCGGCCTTGTATTCGCGCAATACATCACCGAACTGGCGCACCAGCTCGCCACGTCGCGGTGCCGGCACTTTGCGCCAGGCTTCGAATGCATGCTCGGCGCGACTGACCTGTTGCTCCACCTCGGCGGCGCCTTCCCAATGGACACTGCCGATACGGCTGCCATCAATCGGTGAATGCACGGGTTGTTTCCCGGCCTGGTACAGCGCCGGGTTTACCCCGAGACGATCAAGCAATGCGGCAACCATGGGTCACTCCTTCAATCTGCATACAAAAATTCGCGCCGCAATACGCACGGCGATCCTGGCCCTATTTGTAGCTGGCCCAAGACTTGCCAACAAACGACGATTAGGCGAGATATCATTCCCTTTATTCATGCAAAGAATAAAAAGAGGCATGCCGTGCTGAACAAAAGACATTTGCCCTCGATCACCGCCCTGCAGTGTTTCGAAGCGGCCACCCGCCACCTGAGCTTCACCCGCGCCGCCGAGGAACTGAACCTCACCCAAAGCGCGGTGAGCAAACAGGTGGCGCAGTTGGAAGAACTGTTGCAACACCTGCTGTTTCGCCGCGTGCGCCGGCGCTTGCAGATGACCCCGGCGGGCGACCTGTACCTGGTGGAAGTGCGCAAGATCCTCACCCAGGTGGAGATGTCTACCCACTACCTGCGCTCCTACGGCGGCGAAACCGAAGTGCTGCGTGTGTCCACGCCCTACACTTTTGGCGCACGCTGGCTGGTGCCGCGCCTCAAGGGATGGCGTTTGCGCCACCCGCAGATCCACCTGGACCTGTGCAATGAACAGGACCCGGACGAGTTACTGCAAGGCAAGGCCGACATGGCGTTCTATTTCGGCCAGGGCGCACGTCCCGGCACCGAGAGCCTGAAACTGTTCAGTGAAGAGCTGGTACCGGTGTGTTCGCCCGACAGCCTGCCCGCCCAGCCCTTCACCGACCCCACGCAACTGAGCGAGCTGGTGCTGCTGCAAAACGCCTCGCGGCCTCAGGGCTGGCATGACTGGTTCGCCAGCCAGGGCTTTCATACCGAGCACAGCTACCATGGGCCGCGGTTCGACACGTTCTACATGTGCATCCGTGCGGCGCAGGTGGGGTGCGGCGTGGCGCTGTTGCCACGCTTTCTGGTGGAGGAGGAATTGGCCGAGGGCAAGTTGGTGATTCCCTGGCAACATGGGATGCCGAGCCAGGATGCTTATTACTTGGCGTATCCTGAGCATTCGGCTGAGGTGCCCAAGGTGCGTGAATTTGTGAAATGGATGATGGAGCAGGTGCTTTAGCGCCTGGAGAATCGCCATCGCAGGCAAGCCAGCTCCCACCGTTTGGAATGCATTTCAAATGTGGGAGCTGGCTTGCCTGCGATGGCGCCAGTGGCCTTACTGAAAAAATCACTGGCAATCCCCCACAGGTCTATGCGCCACTAACCCCCTTCCTCAATTGTGCGTAAAGGCCGGCCTCCATCGCCGACCCGTCTGGAGATTCCCGTTATGAGCGAGAGTGTGTTTGCCGATCGCATCGTGCAGAACCTGCTCGACACCGACTTCTACAAGCTGACCATGATGCAGGCGGTGCTGCACAACTACCCGAACGTGGAAGTTGAATGGGAGTTTCGTTGCCGTAACAGTGAGGACCTGCGCCCTTACCTGGCGGAGATCCGCTACCAGATCGAGCGCCTCGCCGAGCTGAGCCTGAGCCCCGATCAACTGGGGTTCCTGGAACGCATCAGCTTTATGAAGCCGGACTTTTTACGCTTTCTCGGGCTGTTTCGCTTCAACCTGCGGTATGTGCAAACCGGCATCGAGAACGGCGAGTTGTTTATCCGCCTGCGCGGGCCGTGGCTGCATGTGATCCTGTTTGAAGTGCCGATGCTGGCCATCGTCAGCGAGGTGCGTAACCGCTACCGCTACCAGACCGTGATCCTCGAGCAGGCCCGCGAGCAGCTGTATCGCAAATTCGACTGGTTGACCGCCAATGCCAGCAGCGACGAGCTGTCGGAGCTGCAAGTGGCGGACTTCGGCACGCGCCGGCGCTTTTCCTACCGGGTACAAGAGGAAGTGGTCAGCGTGCTCAAGCACGATTTCCCGGGGCGTTTTGTCGGCACCAGCAATGTGCACCTGGCCCGTGAGTTCGATATGAAGCCGCTGGGCACCATGGCCCACGAGTGGATCATGGCCCACCAGCAACTCGGCCCGCGCCTGATCGACAGCCAGATCGCCGCCCTTGATTGCTGGGTGCGCGAGTACCGGGGCCTGCTGGGTATCGCCCTCACCGATTGCATCACCACCGACGCGTTCCTGGGCGACTTCGACTTGTACTTCGCCAAGCTGTTCGACGGCCTGCGCCATGACTCCGGCGATCCGATTCAGTGGGCGGAAAAAGCCATCGCCCACTACCACAAGCTGGGCATCGAGCCGATGAGCAAGACCCTGGTGTTCTCCGACAGTCTGACGCTGCCCAAAGCCTTGGAGATATTCCGTGCGTTGCGTGGTCGGATCAATGTGAGCTTTGGTATCGGCACCAACCTCACCTGCGACATTCCGGGGGTGGAACCGATGAGCATCGTGCTTAAAATGACCGCCTGCAATGGCCAACCCGTCGCCAAGATTTCCGATGAAGCGGGCAAGACCCATTGCACCGACCCGAATTTTGTCGCCTATTTGCGTCACGTTTTCAAAGTACCTGCCCTATCCAGCAAGGAGTGAATCATGCAAGCCGTACAGCGTGAGATTGCGCAACAGCTCAAGGTGCAAGCCCCGTTCAAAGACCAGGCCGCCCTTGAAGCCGAAGTTGCCCGGCGCGTGGCCTTTATCCAGGACTGCCTGCGCAATTCCGGGCTCAAGACCCTGGTGCTCGGCATCAGTGGCGGTGTCGATTCCCTGACCGCAGGCCTGTTGGCCCAACGTGCGATGCAAGAGCTGCGCGCCAGCACCGGCGATGAGACTTATCGTTTTATCGCCGTGCGCCTGCCCTACGAAACCCAGTTCGACGAACACGACGCCCAGGCTTGCGTGGACTTTATCGAGCCGGACGAACGCCACACCGTGAACATCGGCCCGGCAGTAAAAGCCCTGGCCAATGAAGTGGCCGCCTTTGAAGGCAAGGCCGCGGCGTCCCGTGACTTTGTGCTGGGCAATACCAAGGCGCGCATGCGCATGGTGGCCCAGTACACCATCGCCGGCGCGGCGGGCGGCCTGGTGATCGGCACCGACCATGCGGCAGAAGCGGTGATGGGCTTTTTCACCAAGTTCGGTGACGGGGCCTGCGACCTGGCGCCGTTGAGCGGGCTGGTGAAGCATCAGGTGCGGGCCATCGCCCGTCACTTTGGCGCGCCGGAATCGCTGGTGGAGAAGGTGCCGACCGCCGACTTGGAAGACCTGTCGCCGGGCAAGCCGGACGAAGCGTCACATGGCGTGACCTATGCCGAGATCGATGCGTTCCTGCAGGGGGAGCCGGTGCGTGAGGAAGCGTTCAGGATTATCTGCGAGACCTATCGCAAGACTGAGCACAAGCGGGTGATGCCGTTTGCGCCTTGAAGTGAAACCGATGGTTTTGCATTGATTGTCAGATCGCCATCGCAGGCAAGCCAGCTCCCACACTTGACCGTATTCCAACATGGGAATGCGGTCGAATGTGGGAGCTGGCTTGCCTGCGATGAACGATAACGCGGTCTTACTTCAGAACCACAGCACCTTTCATCATCGAGATGTGGCCTGGGAACGAGCAGAAGAAACTGTACTTCTCATCGGCCTTCAGCTTGGAGACGTCGAAGGTCACCGAGTCTTTCTCGCCGGCACCGATGATCTTGGTGTGGGCGATGATGCGCTCATCACCGGCTTTCAGGTAATCCTTGTCGATCCCCGCGGCCATGCCGTCGGTTGCCACCGGTTGCATATTGGCTTCGGTGGTCAGCACCCAGTTATGGCCCATCACGTTCTTTGGCAAGTTGCCCGAGTGAGTCAGCTCGACGGTGAACTGCTTGCAGCTCTTGTCGATAGTGATTTCTTTGGTGTTGAAAGACATTTGATCGGTGGAGTCGACAGTGACCTTGCACTCTGCAGCAAGCAACTGGCCGCTCGCCAGAGTCAGCAGGGAAACAGCAACGAGTTTGGCAAACATGTGAATCTCCAAGGCAGGGTTTTAAAAACGCGGATTGCGGTAAGGGTGCCTCAATCAGGCTTGAGTTCTTATGATCTGAATCAACAGATTGTATACAACTTTAGGCTATCAGCTTCATCAACACAATCAACCAGCCAAACTGCCGCACCCCGCCTATGATCCGCCCATCACTCACGGGAGTTCATACCATGCACCTTAATCACCTGTTCAACGGCCTTCTGGCTGCCTACGCCTGCGGTAAGTGAAAGCAAAGGGCCCCCTGAAGCTGCTACCATGACGACCCAAGGCAGCTGCGCGCCGCCCACCCTCACCTTCGACCCTAGAGGATCGCCCATGGCCAAACCTAATTACTCCTTCGCCAAACGTCAGAGAGACTTGGCCAAGGAACAGAAGAAAGAGGAAAAGCTGCAACGCAAGAAAGCCGCTGCAGACGAAGAAGCCGGCGCGCTGAACCCGGATGCCGAAGGTGAAGCGGCAACTGACGAGACCGAAACCCCGAAAGACCCGGCTGAATAAGCATTCCTGTAGGAGCGAGCTTGCTCGCGAAGAACGTCAACGATGACGAGGGCCGCCTGGATTAACGTGGCGCCCCAAGATCCTTCGCGAGCAAGCTCGCTCCTACAAAAATCGACAGCCCGCAGTCATTATTCCAGCGGCATCACCGTCACCCGCACCTCCGGGTCGTGGCTGCCTCCCCCCAGAATCACCCCCCGCAATGGCGACACATCAGAAAAGTCCCGGCCCCAGGCCAGGGTGATGTGCTCCAGCGCCGGCTGCACATTGTTGGTCGGGTCAAAATCCACCCAGCCTGATACCGGGCAAAACACCGAAACCCACGCATGGGACGCATCCGCGCCAATCAGCCGTGGCTGGCCGGGCGGTGGCTGGGTGAGCAGGTAGCCGCTGATATAGCGCGCCGCCAGGCCACGGGAACGCAGGCAGGCAAGCATCAGGTGAGCAAAGTCCTGGCACACGCCGCGACGGCGCTCCAGCACTTCCACCAGCGGTGTGGCGACCTGGGTGGCTTCGGCATCGAAGGTAAATTCGCTGAAAATCTTCTCCATCAATGCCTGCGTGCCCAGCAGTAAAGGCTCGCCGGGCGGGAAGCAGCTTTCGGAGAACTCGACGAAGGTTTTTTTCAGATGCACATAGGGCGACTCGAAGCGATAGCGGCAGGCTTCGATCAGCTCGGCGCTCAAGGCCTGGCTGCTGTAGGTCAGGCTGTCACGGGTGTGGTCCCAGGGCGGCGATCGCTGAAAGTCCAAAACAGGCCGCGCCAGCACTTCCACGGTGAGCCCGGCGTTCACCAGCAATTCATCATGGGGCCGTTCGAACGCCAGCCGGGTGATCGGGTTGCCGAACACGTCCAGTTCATCGCGGCGCGAGGTGGGTTCCGGGCTGATATCCAACTGCTGCCAGGTGCACTTCTGCCAGGCGCACGGCCGTGGCCACAGGTGCGCCAGTTGCTGGGCCAGGGACACCGGGCTGTCGTAGTGGTAATGGGTATCGTGGAAAATCTGATAGCGCGCGCTCATTACACCGACACCGTTTGTTGGCTGACATCATCGACGTGGGCAAAATGGCGCAACGCCAAGCGATCCGATACCTGCCCGCTTTCATCGGCCACCGCTTGCAGCAAGTCGGCCAGGCCGTCCAGGGCGGCACGCACGCTGGTTTCGCCAAACAGGCCGTTCTCCAGGCAACCCAGGTCAAAATGCGCCAGGCGCTCGACCAACGGCGCCAGCCCGGTTTCACGGGGCACGCCAAAATCGTCATTGAGACGGCGCAGGGTGCGGCTCACCAACTTGAGCTGGAACAGCACCGCATGGGGGTTCTGCTCGTCGAGCAGCAGCAGGTCGAGCACCGGGATCAACTGCGGCACCGCCAGGTAGCGCGAGCGGTAGGTGATGCTGCTGTTGCCCAGCTCCAGCAACCATTCCAGACCGGCCTGATCGAACACCGCCACACCGCGCAGGAACGCCGCAAGGCTGCTGCTCAGAAACTGCAGACGCTCGATACGCCGGCCCATCATCAAAAAGCGCCAGCCTTCATCGCGGGTCATGTCGTCCAGGGCAAACCCGGACAGCGCCGCCAGGGACATCACCAGGCGGTTGAGAAAGTCGAGCAGCTCGCCGAAGTCCGCGGCGTCGCTTTCCAGCTCCATGGCTTCACGTTGCAGCTCCACCAGGGCCTGCCAGTTTTCCCGGGACAACTTGCCGCGCACCTGGGACGCCGCCCACTGCAAGCGCTGCAAATTGGCGCGCAAACTTGAAGGCCAGTCATCACCCAGCAAGGCCGCGAGCAGACGCTCCGGCAGCTCGCCCTCTTCCGGCAACAGGCGCAGGCTTTCGCCGAGTTCGACGGCGGCCTGCAGCGCCAGCGGATCATCGCCATCGACATACCGCGCCAGCACTACGCGCAGCCAGCGCGCACTGTCATCGCAGCGCTCGCAGTAGCGACCGAACCAGAACAGGTTTTCCACCACGCGCGAGGGCAGATAGGGATCGCGGCGCACCAGGTCATAGGCGCCAATGGTGCGTTGGGCGCGCCACTGCTCGCCACCCGGCGCGCGTTCGCCGAGCACCCAGGTATCCTTGCTCGCCCCACCGCGTTGCATCGACACCACCTCGGCATCGGCCTCGGCCGCCACGCGGGTCAGGCCGCCGGGCAGCACCCGATAACCGTCATCACTGGCCACGGCGTAGACACGCATACCGATGGCGCGGTGTTGCAGGTGGTCATCCACGGTGTGCCAGACCGGCGCCTGAGACAACTGCGCCAGCTCTTGGGCGACATAGGCATAGGGCCGCGCACGCATGCGCTCGGCCAGGGCCTGGCGCTGTTCGTCATCAAGGTCGCGACCAAACACCGGGGCGAAACTTTGTGAGGGAAATGCCGGCTTGATCAGCAGCTCCGGGAGTTTTTCCAAGGCTTCGGCAAGCACCGGCGCTTCGCCGCACCACCAGGTGGCAATCGACGGCAGGATCAAGGCTTCACCGAATAAAAATTCGTTGATCTTGGGCAAAAAGCCCAGCAACCCCGGGGACTCCAGCACACCGCTGCCCAAGGCATTGGCCACCAGCACATTGCCTTGGCGCACGGCATCGAGCAGGCCCGGCACGCCCAGCGCCGAGTCGGTGCGCAGCTCCAGCGGGTCGCAGAAATCATCATCAAGGCGACGCATGATCGCGTGTACCCGGCGCAGGCCGCTGAGGGTTTTCAGGAATACGGTGCTGTCGCGCACGGTGAGGTCGCCGCCCTCGACCAAGGGGTAGCCGAGCTGGCGCGCCAGGTACAGGTGTTCGAAATAGCTCTCGTTGAAACGCCCCGGCGTGAGCAACACGATCAGTGGCGGCTGATCATCACCCGGAGCCTGGCGCGCCAGGGTTTCCTGCAACGTGCGAAAGAAACCGGTGAGGTGCTGCACCTGCATATCCCGGTACAGGTCCGGGAAGGCGCGGGACACGATGGTGCGGTTTTCCAGGGCATAGCCGGCGCCCGATGGCGCTTGGGTGCGGTCGGCGGTGACCCACCAGCGGCCATCCGGGGTGCGCGCCAGGTCGACTGCGTACAGATGCAGGAACGCACCGTCAGGCGGCTGGATACCCTGGCACGGCCACAGAAAATTGTTATGCCCGAACACCAATTCGGCCGGCAGCAAGCCTTCCTTGATCAGGCGTTGCGGCCCATACAGGTCGGCCAGCACCGCATTGAGCAGGCGCGCACGCTGGGCGATGCCAGCCGACAGTTGCTGCCACTCCTCGGCCGCCAGCACATGGGGCAACAGGTCCAGCTCCCAGGGGCGATCGGCACCCTTGGGGTCGGCGTAGACGTTGTAGGTCACGCCGTTTTCCTGGATCTGGCGCGTCAACAACGCCTGGCGCTGGGCCAGTTGTGCGGGCGTGCTGCGTTGCAGGTGATCGAACAAGCGTCGCCAATGGGCACGCACCGCGCCGCTGGCATCCAGCAGTTCGTGATAGGTGCCCGCGGTGAGCGGGTAACGGTCGAGCAAGTCGGACATGGAACGCTCGGCAGAGGCAAGGGAAGTCAAAGTCACCACAGTCTAATGTGGGAGCGGGCTTGCTCGCGAATGCGGCGGGTCAGTCTATGCATATTTCGACTGATACACCGCTTTCGCGAGCAAGCCCGCTCCCACATTTGGATCGCATTCAGTCATTTTTATGGGGAAAGCGTCGCAGGTCCAAGGTCATCGGCAACTCGTCATTAATCACCAGAGCAGGCACTGGCAGCTTGCCCGGGCTATGCCCCAAGCGGAAAAACCGCGCCATGCGCCGGCTCTCCGCCTCATTGGCATTCACCGGCAGGCTGTCGTAATTGCGCCCGCCCGGGTGCGCCACATGGTATTGGCAGCCGCCCAACGAACGCTGCATCCAGGTGTCGAGCAGGTCGAACACCAGCGGCGCATGCACGGGGATGGTCGGTTGCAGGCAGTTGGCCGGTTGCCAGGCGCGGTAACGCACGCCCGCCACGAACTCGCCGACGCGGCCGGTGGGTTGCAGCGGCACCGGCACGCCATTGCAGGTCAGCAGGTAGCGTTGCGGCGGCAACCCGCTCAACTTCACTTGCAGGCGCTCCAGGGACGAATCCACATAACGCACCGTGCCCCCCACAGCGCCCTCCTCGCCCAGCACGTGCCAAGGCTCCAAGGCCTGGCGCAGTTCCATTTCGATACCGCTGACGGCGTAGTCGCCCACCTTGGGGAAACGGAACTCCAGGTGCGCCGCGAACCATTCGGCACGCAGCGGGTAGCCGGCCGCGTTCAGCTCGACGATCACGTCGGCAAAGTCCTGCTCGATAAAGTGCGGCAACAGGAAGCGGTCATGCAGCTCAGTGCCCCAGCGCGCCAGCTTCGGCGGCGCATAGGGCTCGCGCCAGAACCGCGCGACCAGCGCCCGCAGCAACAACTGCTGGGTCAGGCTCATGCGCGCATGGGGCGGCATTTCAAAGGCGCGCAGTTCCAGCAGGCCCAGGCGGCCCGTGGCGCCGTCGGGTGAGTAGAGTTTGTCGATACAGAATTCGGCGCGATGGGTATTGCCCGTCACGTCGATCAGCAGGTTGCGCAACAAGCGGTCCACCAGCCACGGCGGGCACTCCTCGCCTGGCTCCGGCATCTGCGCAAAGGCGATCTCCAGTTCATACAGCGCATCGTTGCGCGCCTCATCTACCCGGGGCGCCTGGGAGGTGGGGCCGATAAACAGGCCGGAGAACAAATAAGACAACGACGGGTGGTTATGCCAGTAGCTGATCAGGCTGCGCAGCAGGTCCGGCCGGCGCAGGAAGGGTGAGTCCTTGGGCGTCGCGCCGCCCAGCACGAAGTGGTTACCGCCACCAGTACCGGTGTGGCGCCCGTCAATCATGAACTTCTCGGTGGTCAGGCGGGTTTGCCTGGCCTCTTCGTAGAGGAATTCGGTGCGCTCCACCAACTCGTCCCAGGTGGCGGACGGCTGTACGTTGACCTCGATGACACCGGGATCTGGCGTGACCCGGAAATTGCTCAGGCGCGTATCCGCTGGCGGCTCGTAACCCTCCATCAGCACCGGGCAATGCAGCTCTTGGGCGGTGGCCTCGATGGCGGTCACCAGTTCCAGATAGTCCTCGACGCGCTCCAGCGGCGGCATAAAGAGATACAGGCGCCCTTCCCGCGCTTCGGCGCACAGCGCGGTACGGGTCAGCCAGTCGGCGGACTCGTCGACCTTGGGCACACGCTCATCACCCGGCGCGGGCTCGCCATGGTTTTGCAACTGGGCGCTGGTGGGCAGATCCGGCTGATCCTGGTTAGGGTCGGTCGGATGCACAAACGGATACTCCGCCGCCGTCACCCAGGGCTGCGAAGCGAGCGGCAGGCGATAGCCCAGCGGCGAATCCCCCGGCACCAGGCGGCAATGGTTGTCGCGCAGGTACCAACGCCCACTCTGCCAGCGGTCATTGGCCGCCGTGCGTGCCAGCGGCAGCACCTGGCCGATGACTTTATCCAGGCCCTGGCTGAACACCTTGCGCAGGCGCTCACGCTCCAGGTCGTCGCTCAGGCGCGGGTCCTGGGCAGTGACGTTCTGGGGCAGCGCCCCTTCGCGCCACAGGTAGTAGAAATTGTCCTCGAACGCCGGGAACACAAAGCGCGCCGGTAGTTTGAGGCGCTCGGCGACGCTGGCCAGGAAACGCCCGGCCATCACCCCATCGGCGCCATAGTCCTCTTGCTCATCGGCGATCAGCGCGCTGTTGTGCCAGATCGGCACGCCATCGCGGCGCCAATAGCAGTTGAGCGACCAACGCGGCAATTGCTCGCCGGGGTACCACTTGCCTTGGCCGAAATGCACCAGGCCCTTGGGCGCATAGTGCTGGCGCAGGCGCTGGAACAGCTCGGCCGACAGGCGACGCTTGTCCGGGCCCAGGGCTGCGGTGTTCCACTCGGCACCGTCGGGGTCGTCGATAGAGACGAAGGTTGGCTCGCCGCCCATGGTCAGGCGTACGTCGTCCTTGAGCAGGTCGCCATCGATCTGCCGGCCCAGAGCCTGGATCGCCAGCCATTGTTCTTCGGTATAGGGCTTGGTCACCCGTGGCGCTTCCCAGATGCGCTCCACCGACATCTCGTGGGTGAATTCGCACTCGCACGGCTCCACCAACCCACTGATCGGCGCGGCGGACGATGGATCGGGACTGCAGGCCAAAGGGATATGCCCTTCACCGGCAAACAACCCGGACGTGGCATCCAGGCCAATCCAGCCAGCGCCGGGCAAATACACTTCACACCAGGCGTGCAGGTCGGTGAAGTCCACCTCGGTACCGGACGGGCCATCGAGGGCTTTGACGTCGGCGGTGAGCTGAATCAGATAGCCAGAGACAAATCGCGCCGCCAACCCGAGGTTGCGCAGCAATTGCACCAGTAACCAGGCCGAGTCGCGGCAGGAGCCGGACGCATTTTCCAGCGTGAATTCCGGGGTTTGCACGCCCGGTTCCATGCGAATCAGGTAACCGATATCGGCGGCCAGGCGCTGGTTGAGGCCGACCAGGAAATCCACGGCCGGTAGCGGCGTGCGGTCGATACCCGCCAGGTACGCAGCCAACCTTGGCGTCAGCGGCAAGGTTTCCAGGTACGGCGCCAGCTCGCGCTGCTCATCGGCGGCGTAGCTGAACGGGATATTTTCGGCGTAGGGCTCCAGGAAAAAATCGAACGGATTGAACACCGCCATCTCGGCGACCAGGTCGACTTCGATGCGCAACTCGTCAGTCTTTTCCGGGAACACCAGGCGCGCCAGGTAATTGCCCTGTGGGTCTTGCTGCCAGTTGATGAAATGCTGCTCGGGCAGCACTTTCAGCGCGTAGGACAGTATCCGCGTACGGCTATGCGCCGCCGGGCGTAGCCGCACGATCTGCGGGCCAAGTTCGACAGCACGGTCGTAGCGGTAATGCGTAACGTGGTGCAACGCGACATGAATCGACACGGCGGCCTCCTGCGAGCCAGGGCATAAGCACAACGCGCGCAAGACTTATGCCACAGCAGCAGTCATTGCACTAAAACGTCGGGCCCGGTGCAGTACAGCACCAAAACGGCGCCAACGTTGTGGCTATGGTGCAGGCGCTGCACACATTTGTAGCGCCGGGCTGAGTGCAGGTGGTGAATCTACCCAGTTAAGGCGTAGTACGCCTGGTATTCAGGGCTTGGCGCAGTTGACGAATTTGCACAAGTTTTGCCCGCTTCTCTCGCTGCCCACTGCTGTTGAGCACCAGCAGGCCAAACAGCGGGAAAATCAGCGACAGGCTATAGAGAACCCTGTGTGGGTTGTACTGAATCATTGATACACAGTAGTTCCTTGGTCAGCTTGGCCCTCTCCTTCTGCATCGATGGCCGCAAACAGCCGTGGCAGGTTGATCAGGCTCTCAATGCGCTGGCGCACCATAAATTGAGAGCGGTTGGAATCCATGCCGATGTTGAACAAGGCGTTGCCCATAAGTGTTCTTCCTTGAAATTGAGAGTGCCGCGACCGGCCTCATCGCAGCATAGGTATCTACACAACTTTGTGGGTTGTAACAGCAGACGGTAACCACGATGCGAAGCGAGTCGCTCTTGATCTTGATCTGCTTTTGATCTTAGGCGCCCCG
>NZ_LYSO01000056.1:0-36934 GCF_001728935.1 Pseudomonas sp. AP42 | reverse complement strand
TTCGGCGCCCGCCATAATGCGTGTAACGAGGTGAGCGATATCGCTCAACTGGTGGAATTCGCCCGCCGTTACCATGCGCGCGTCTTCACCACCATCAACACCATCCTGCATGACAACGAGCTGGAGCCCGCACGCAAGCTGATCCATCAGCTCTACGATGCCGGTGTCGATGCGTTGATCGTGCAAGACCTGGGCGTGATGGAGCTGGATATTCCGCCGATCGAGCTGCACGCCAGCACCCAGACCGACATCCGCACCCTGGGCCGGGCCAAGTTCCTTGACCAGGCTGGTTTCTCGCAGTTGGTATTGGCCCGCGAGTTGAACTTGCAAGAGATCCGCGCCATTGCCGATGAGACCGATGCGGCCATCGAGTTCTTTATCCACGGCGCCCTGTGCGTAGCCTTCTCCGGCCAGTGCAATATCTCCCACGCGCAAAATGGCCGCAGCGCCAACCGTGGCGACTGCTCCCAGGCCTGCCGCCTGCCCTACACCTTGAAAGATGACCAAGGCCGCGTGGTTGCTTTTGAAAAGCACCTGCTGTCGATGAAAGACAACAACCAGAGCGCCAACCTGCGCGCCCTGGTCGAAGCGGGCGTGCGCTCGTTCAAGATCGAAGGCCGCTACAAGGACATGGGCTATGTGAAGAACATCACCGCCTACTACCGCCAGCGCCTCGACGAGATCCTCGAAGACCGCCCGGACCTGGCCCGCGCTTCCAGCGGCCGTACCGCGCACTTCTTCCTGCCCGACCCGGAAAAAACCTTCCACCGTGGCAGCACCGACTACTTTGTCAGCGACCGCAAGATCGACATCGGCGCCTTTGACACCCCGACCTTCACCGGCCTGCCCGTGGGCACCGTGGAAAAAGCCGGCAAGCGCGACTTGCAGGTGGTCACCCATGAGCCGCTGTCCAACGGCGACGGTCTCAATGTGCTGATCAAGCGTGAAGTGGTGGGCTTTCGCGCCAATATCGCCGAGCCCAAGGGTGAGTTCGAGGAAGACGGTGAGAAGCGCTACCGCTACCGCGTCGAGCCCAACGAAATGCCGGCCGGCCTGCATCAACTGCGCCCGCATCACCCGCTCAACCGCAACCTGGACCACAACTGGCAACAGGCCCTGCTCAAGACCTCGGCCGAGCGCCGTATCGGCTTGTCATGGGTCGCGCGCCTGCGTGAAGAGCAGCTGCAAATCACCGCGACCAGCGAAGAAGGCATCAGCGCCAGTGTCACCCTGCCCGGCCCGTTTGGCGTGGCCAACAAGCCGGAACAGGCGCTGGACACCCTGCGCGACCTGCTCGGCCAGCTCGGCACCACCGAATACCATGCCACCCGCATCGAGCTGGATGCGCCGCAGGCGTTCTTCATCCCCAACTCGCAGCTCAAGGCCTTGCGCCGTGAAGTGATCGAAGCGCTGACTGCCGCACGCGTCGCCGCGCACCCACGGGGTGGGCGCAAGGCTGAAACCTCGCCGCCGCCGGTTTACCCTGACGCGCATCTGTCGTTCCTGGCCAACGTTTACAACCAGAAGGCCCGGGACTTCTACCATCGTCACGGCGTAAAGCTGATCGACGCGGCCTTCGAAGCCCACGAAGAAACCGGCGAAGTGCCGGTGATGATCACCAAGCACTGCCTGCGTTTCTCATTCAACCTGTGCCCTAAACAGGCCAAGGGCGTGACCGGGGTGAAGACCAAGGTGGCGCCGATGCAGTTGATCCACGGCGACGAAGTGCTGACCCTGAAGTTCGACTGCAAACCTTGCGAGATGCACGTGGTAGGCAAGATCAAGGGGCATATCCTCGGCCTGCCGCAGCCCGGCAGCGCGGTGGAGCATTTCAACCCGGAAAACCTTATCTACCAAGGCACGCACTAACCCTCATCTGGCGCCGCGTTTCACCCCGATGCGCTGCGTCATCGTTAACCTTCTTCGCGAGCAAGCTCGCGCCTACCAAGGTTGCGGGGCCACCACCAGCCCCGCTGCAACCCCGCCGCTGCCAGCAGAATCGCCGCCACGCCCAGCCATTGCAGCCACCCCAGGCGATGCCCGAACGCAATCCAATCCACAAAGATCGCTGCAATCGGGTAGATGAACGACAGTGCGCCGGTAATGGCGGTCGGTAGTTTCTGGATCGCGCCATACAGCAGCACATACATCAACCCGGTGTGCACAACCCCCAAGGTCAGCAGCGCAGCCCAGGCATTTGTGGACGCAGGCAAGCCATTCCAGGGTACCAACGGCGCCAGGAGTACCGCGCCAGTGGCCACTTGGATCAACGCCATCAAATGCGGCGGTACTTCCTTGAGGCGCTTGATGATCAACGCAGCGATCGCATACAAAAATGCCGCGCCCAGGGCCAGCGCGATGCCTACCAGATAATCACCGCCACCCGTCTGCTCGCCATGGGCGGTGACAATCGCCAACATGCCCAGGAACGCCACGCTCAACCACGCCAGTTTCTGCACGGTGATCTTCTCACCGAGAAACACCGCCGCCAGCATCACCAACATAAACGGCTGCACGTTGTATACCGCGGTGCTGATAGCGATGGATGCCCGGGAATAGGATTCAAACAGCAGCAGCCAGTTGCCGACAATGGCCACGCCGCTGAGCACGGCCAGCCCCAGTTTTGCCCAACTGAGCAGGTCTACACGCAGGTAACCCAGCCAGGCGCACACCAGTAACAGTGTCAGCGCGCCGATCACGCAGCGCCAGAACACCACCTCGATCACCGACACGCCAGACACCAGCACAAACCAGCCAATACTGCCCGAGATCAGCATGGCGGCGACCATTTCCCACGACCCGCGACGGATGGATGAATCCATGATTGAAGCTCCTCAAGTGAAGCTCCAGTATGGCAATCTGTCCGCGACGGCTACAGCGTCTAAAAAAGGCAAAACCCCTAATTCACCTTTTCTTATTAGGCACAGACCATGATCGACACCATCGACCAGCAATTGATCGCCGCCTTGATGGACGACTCGCGGCTGTCCCTCAAAGCCCTGGCAGGCATCACCGGGCTGTCCTCGCCCAGCGTCAGCGAACGCCTGCGCCGCCTGGAGGAACGCGGCGTGCTGACCCACTACACCGTCGACATCGACCCCAAGCACTTCGGCTACCTGTTGCAAGCCATCGTGCGCATCCGCCCCCTGCCCGGCAAATTGCAGGAAGTGGAGCGCCAGATCCAGGCGATACCCGAGTTCACCGAATGCGACAAGATCACCGGCGAGGACTGCTTCATCGCCCGCCTGCATGTGCGCACCATGGACCAGTTGGACAGCCTGCTGGACCGGATCAATGGGTATGCCGAAACCAACACGGCGATCGTGAAGAAAACCCCGGTGAAACGGCGCCTGCCGCCGCTGGGGGATCGCTAAGGTGCCATGCCAAGGGCGTGTCATGACCAAACACAGTCAAATGTGGGAGCGGGCTTGCTCGCGAATACAGGGTGTCAGTCACCGACTATGTTGACGGGTATACCGCATTCGCGAGCAAGCCCGCTCCCACAGGGGATCTGCGCCGGACGCTGATTCTGTGGGCAATACATAACCAGTGTGGGAGCTGGCTTGCCTGCGATAGCGATGGTTCAGTTGAATATTCAGTGACTGACACGCCGCATTCGCGGGCAAGCCCGCTCCCACAGATTGCTACTTCAAGCCGTTGATTGTTTGAACCCGCACTTGGCCACGGCCCTCCAACCTGAATGAACCACGGCCGGGTGCACGCACAATGACTTTCATTCTATGGTTGGCCGTATTGGGCGCGGTGCTGCTCACCCTCGCCCTCACTTCCTCCTACCTGCGCTGGATGCCAGTCACCACCTCGGCGGTGTGCCTGCTGCTGGGTATCGCCATCGGCCCGCTGGGCGTGGACCTGCTGCACCTGGACATCAAGGGTTCGGCGCGCTGGATGGAGCACCTGACCGAAGTGGCGGTGCTGTTTTCGCTGTTCGTCAGCGGCCTGAAACTGCGCCTGCCACTCAGGCATCGCACCTGGCGCATCGCCTTCGGCCTGGCCGGCCCGGTCATGCTGCTGACCATCCTCGGTACCGGCCTGTTGCTGCATTACCTGCTGGATCTGTCGTGGGGCGTGTCTTTGCTGGTGGGCGCGATTTTGGCGCCGACCGACCCAGTGCTGGCGGGCCTGGTTCAGGTCAACAATGCCCAGGACTACGACGCGCTGCGCTTCGGCCTGTCCGGCGAAGCGGGGCTCAACGATGGCAGCGCCTTTCCGTTTGTGATCTTCGGCCTGCTGTTCATGCAACACGGCGGCTTTGATGGTGACTGGGTCGGCGGCTGGGTGCTGAAGAACCTGGTGTGGGCGGTGCCGGTCGGGCTATTGATCGGCTACTGGATGGGGCGAGGTATCGGCCGTGTGACGTTGCGCCTGCGCCTGATCAATGCCGATAGCACCCTCTCGCCCAATGATTACCTGACACTGGCATTGATCGCCCTCGCCTATGTGAGCGCCGAAGCCGTGGGCGGCTATGGCTTCCTGTCGGTCTTCGCGGCGGGCCTGGGGTTGCGTCAGGCCGAGGTGAAGTCCACTGGCAACGCCCAGACACCCGCCGAGCACTTGGCGCAACCGGTGGTGGGCCACCTTGAAATCGAGCCCGAACAAGCCTTGCATGGCGACGTCAGCCACCTGAAAGACACCCAGATCGCAGCAGGCGTGATGATGGGCGACATGCTCGCCTTCGGCAGCCTGGTGGAGCGGGCCATGGAGGTGTTCCTGGTAACAGTCTTGGGCATCGTGCTGGTCAGCCACTGGGAGTGGCGCGCGTTGGCGGTAGCGCCGCTGCTGTTCTGTGTGATTCGCCCCGCCAGCGTATTCGCCATGCCGTGGGGCCGCCTGCTGGACCGCCGGCAACGCAGCCTGGTCAGTTGGTTCGGCATTCGTGGGATCGGCAGCATTTACTACCTGTTCTATGCGCTCAACCACGGGCTGGTGGGCACCAGCAGCGAGGTGGCGGTCAACCTGACGCTGTCGGTCATCGCGTTGAGCATCCTGGTCCATGGCCTGAGTACTCAGCCGATGCTGGTGTGGTATGAGCGTCAGGCTGCGCAAAAAAATTGAATCCTGCACCGCGCCGGGGTTTCAAACAGTCAGGACCTACAGTGCGAGTCAGCCAATGAAAAACATCGCCCAACGATTGCTTGAGGAACGCCAACGCCTGGGATATTCGCAGCAATACCTGGCACAGGCAGGCGGCGTGACCACGCGCGAGCAACGTCAATATGAACTGGGCGAAGACCTGCCCCATGCCGACTACCTGGCAGCCTTGGCCGAGCATGGGGTGGATGTGGTGTATGTGATCACCGGCAAGCGCAGCACGGTGGTCAATATCAGCCGCGATCAGGCGCAGACGCTGATCGATAACCGCGTGGTGGGTCAAGAGGTGTCGCTGGACGGCGGGGCCGAGGAGGAAGTCTACTTCAAGCTCAGTAACCCCTCGGGCCCGCCGCCGGATCAGTCCTGATTTTCAGTGTTGCCAACGTCCGCCGCTTCATCCAAGTCGTTCAGCGGTACCTCGGCATCGTCCATCAACGACCCCGGGTCTTCGTTGCCGGGGTCGTTGAGTTCTTCGTCCAGTTCTTTTGACATGTGCGTCTCCTCTAACCGCCTTGGGTATCGATATCGGCATCGGTTTCAGGCTTGTGCTCGCGCTCAGGCTTGAAGTCTGGACTGTAGTCGTTTTCCTTGGCCTTTGGGTCGCTCGCAGGCGTTGGATCCTTGGGCGCATCGGCGGCGGTGCCAGGGGCAGGCTCGCCGCCGTCGATCGCGGGGTCATTGCGATTGTTAGTTTGTGGATCATTAGATTGGGTCATGACGCACCTCTTTGCAGGCCGGTAAAAAATCTGTACCGCATAGAGGTAAGGCGTCATGGCCACGGCTGAAGTTCCGTTCGCTTGCTCAGCGCAGCGGGTTGTCCACCTGGATATAGAACGCATAGATGCCCAACACCAGCCAGAACACCATGAACAGCCATGGCGCACGCATGGAAAACAACAGCGACTTGCGATAGCCCTTGTGGCTCGACTCCACCTCGGAAAACAGCGGCGACTCATCGTAGGCCATGCCCATCACCGGCTCGCTGCGCAGCAATTCGCTTTGCTTGTAGTGCCAGTGGTCGATGATTTCATACGCCGCACGGATACCGGGCCAAGCGTTCAGCGAGCTGAGAATACCCAGCGAAACCAGGAAGATCGGCACCACCAGCGTGAACAGCTTGCCCCATTCCGGGTTGAGGTTACCCATGCCGGAAACAAAGGCAATCACCAGGAAGGATTGCGCCGTCAGGTAGGCGTCGGTGCGGTTGGCCAGGATGCTGGTTTCGTACTGGATCTCGCGCCGGTAAAAGTCGAGGCGGTCCTTGGGCGAGCCGAAAATCTTTGCGTTGTGTTCGCTGTGGTCGTTCAGGGCCGCTTCCGGAGTGTGGGGGGAGATGATTCTGGACACGACGGTGCTCCACAAGGTGACGAAACTCCTTAGAAGAATCGGGGCCTGGTGAAGTTCAAGTAGGTTCACGCACCAATTCAGGGCGACCACCGCCCTCTGTAGGAGCGAGCTTGCTCGCGAAAAACATCAACGCTAACGCGGGCTGCCTGATTAAACGCGGTGCCGGTGAGTTTTTCGCGAGCAAGCTCGCTCCTACAGGGGATTAACGGCATTCCGGCACAGGCATTGCTTTATCCATTCACCATCCCGAAAACAGGAGCATGCGTTACCCCCCGACCCAGAGCCGCCCCCATAAGAAAGTAAGGACCAGGTCTGTTGGCACCTTCAGCCACGGGCTCATAAAAACATGCGTTTTTTTAAGCGGCAGTGCCACCCCAAGCCACACTGGGCACTGACAAGGTACTGGAATGGCTCGATCTTTCTTTGATGAAATGAATGACGCAAACGGCGTATGCCGTGCGCACTATCAGGACTTCTCTCGCTGGCTGGCCAACACGCCGCCGGAACTGCTGGCCCAGCGTCGCCGTGAAGCGGATTTGCTGTTCCATCGCGCCGGGATCACCTTCACCCTGTATGGCGACGAGCAAGACACCGAACGCCTGATTCCCTTCGACATCATTCCCCGCAGCATCCCCGCCAGTGAATGGAGCCTGATCGAGCGCGGCTGTATCCAGCGGGTTAATGCATTGAACATGTTCCTCGCCGACATCTACCACGACCAGCGCATTATCAAGGCCGGGATCATTCCCGCCGACCAGGTCCTGGGCAATGAGGGCTATCAGAAGGCCATGGTCGGTCTTGACCTGCACCGTGGCATCTACTCGCACATCTCCGGCGTCGACCTGGTACGCGACGGCGACGGTACCTACTACGTGCTGGAAGACAACCTGCGCACCCCCAGCGGCGTGAGCTACATGCTCGAAGACCGCAAGATGATGATGCGCCTGTTCCCGGAAGTGTTCGCCAAACAGCGCATTGCGCCGGTGGATCATTACCCTAACCTGCTGCTCAAGACCTTGAAGAGTTCCAGCCGCCTGGACAATCCCAACGTGGTCGTCCTGACTCCAGGGCGCTTCAACAGCGCCTTCTTCGAACACGCGTTCCTTGCCCGGGAAATGGGCGTGGAACTGGTGGAAGGCGCCGATCTGTTCGTGCAGGACCTCAAGGTGTTCATGCGCACCACCGACGGCCCCAAGGCCGTGGACGTGATCTACCGGCGCATCGACGACGCTTTCCTCGACCCCCAGGCGTTCAACCCCGAGTCAATGCTCGGCGTGCCCGGGCTGGTGGCGGCTTACTGCGCCGGCAATGTGGTGCTGGCCAACGCCATCGGCACCGGCGTGGCTGACGACAAGTCGATCTACCCCTACGTACCGGCCATGATCCGCTTCTACCTGGACGAGGAACCGATCCTGCAGAACGTGCCGACCTTCCAATGCCGCAAGCCCGATGAACTGTCCCATGTGTTGGCCAACCTCGAGCAGTTGGTGGTCAAGGAAACCCAGGGCTCCGGCGGCTACGGCATGCTGGTGGGCCCGGCGTCGACGGCCGCCGAAATCGAGGACTTCCGCCAGCGCATCAAGGCGCGTCCCCATGCGTATATCGCCCAACCGACCCTGAGCCTGTCCACCTGCCCGACCTTTGTCGAAAACGGCATCGCACCCCGGCACATCGACCTGCGGCCCTTCGTGCTCTCGGGCAAGGAAACCCGCCTGGTGCCCGGAGGCTTGACCCGCGTGGCGCTGAAGGAAGGCTCGCTGGTCGTCAACTCGTCGCAAGGCGGTGGAACCAAGGACACCTGGGTGGTGGAGGGCTGAGTATGCTGAGTAGAACGGCTGCAGATCTGTATTGGATGTCGCGCTATCTGGAGCGTGCCGAGAACCTGGCACGCATGCTGGAAGTCAGTTATTCGCTGTCCTTGATGCCCCAGGCCGGGCGCAGCGATGGCTTGGACGAATTGGCGATGTCGTTGCTCAGCAGCGGCACCCTGGACAACTACCTGGAACGGCACCAGACCCTGGATGCCGAGCGCATGTTGCACTTCTTTGCCCTCGATGCAGAAAACCCCGCGAGCATTTACAACTGCCTGCGCGCCGCCCGAGGCAATGCCCATGCGGTACGCGGGCGCATTACCGCCGATATGTGGGAAAACCTCAACGCCACCTGGCTGGAAATGCGCAGCATCGCCGCCGGCGGCCTGGCACGGCATGGCATCAGCCACTTCTGTGATTGGGTCAAACAACGCTCACACCTGTTTCGTGGCGCAACCTCGGGCACCATCATGCGCAATGACGCCTACCGCTTCATTCGCCTGGGCACCTTTGTCGAGCGCGCCGATAACACCCTGCGCCTGCTGGATGCACGCTATGAGATGTTCGGCGAAGAGTCGGAAGAAGTCAGCGACCTGTCGGCACGCGGTTATTACCAGTGGAGCGCCCTGCTGCGCGCGTTGTCGTCGTTCGAGGCGTATACCGAGCTGTATCCGAATGCCTTGAATGCACGCTCGGTATCCGAGCTGTTGCTGTTGCGCAGTGATGTGCCGCGTTCGCTGCATGCCTGTATCGAGGAATTGAGCCATATCCTGGCCGACCTGCCCGGCAGTTATGGGCGCACGGCGCAACGCCTGGCGGCGGAGTTCGAGGCGCGGCTGCGGTACACGGGGATTGATGAGATTCTGGAAGATGGGCTGCACACTCGGCTGACAGAATTCATCGACACCGTGCGTGAGTTGGCGCGGGAGATACAAAGCTCCTACCTGGAAGTGGTCTAACACACACCTGTAGGAGCGAGCTCGCTCGCGAAAAACTCACCGGCGCCGCGTTTATTCAGAAAACCCGCGTTATCGTTGCCGTTTTTCGCGAGCAAGCTCGCTCCTACAGGGGGTTGATCGCCCACCAACGTGGGAGCAACTGGCGTACCCGCGGCTCGCCGAAGCGGTCGTCGATCAGCATCACCACCCCGCGATCCTGCTGGCTGCGGATCACCCTCCCCGCTGCCTGCACCACTTTCTGAATACCGGGATACAGGTAGGTGTAGTCATACCCCGCGCCAAAGACCGCGCCCATGCGTGCCTTGATCTGTTCATTCACCGGGTTGAGCTGCGGCAAACCCAGGGTGGCGATAAAGGCACCGATCAGGCGCGCTCCGGGCAGGTCGATACCTTCGCCAAACGCACCGCCCAGCACCGCAAAGCCAATGCCCTGGCTGTGGTGGGTAAACTGGTCCAAAAACGCTTGGCGCTCGGCCTCGGCCATGCCCCGCGCCTGCAGCCACAACGCAATCTGCGGGTGCCGTTCGGCCATTAACTGGGACACCTGTTGCAGGTAATCAAAGCTTGAGAAAAACGCCAGGTAGTTACCCGGTTGCGCGGCGAATTGCCGGGCGAGCAGTTCCACAATGGGTTCCAGCGACGCCTGGCGATGCACAAACCGCGTAGAGATGCGGTCAACGATGCTGACCTGCAATTGCTCGGCCTTGAACGGTGACGCCACATCAACCCAGGCGGTATCCGCCGGCAGGCCCAGCAAGTCCGCGTAATAATGGCGCGGGCTCAGGGTCGCGGAAAACAGCACGCTGCTGCGTGCGGCGGTCAGCCTGGGCCTAATGAACTCGGCCGGCACTACATTGCGCAGGCACAGGGTCGAGCTGCTGCGCTTGGCGCTGAACTGGCGTTTAGTGATATCGAAGATAAAGTGCTCATTGAACAGCTCGGCCACTTTGGCCCATTGCAGCGCGTCGAAGTAGAAGGCTTGCAAGTCACCGCTGAGGGCTTCGGGGTGGTCGTTGAAGTAGTCGCCCATGGCGCTGGTGCACAGGCTCAGGGCCTGGAGCAGTTTGTCTGGTTTGGCCGCGTATGCCTGATACGGCGCGAGTTGGTCCTTGTGCAACGCATTCCACTCGCGGTTCAAGCGCTGCAAGGGCTTCTTCAGTGTCTCGGGCGCGCTCTCGCGCAAGGTCTTGAGGCTGTACTGGTCCAGGCTGGCGCTGTACATCGAGCGCGCCCGTTCGACCAGGTTGTGCGCCTCGTCCACCAGCACCGCGACGCGCCATTGGTTGAGCTGGGCCAGGCCGAACAGCATGGCGCCAAAGTCAAAATAATAGTTGTAGTCGGCGACGATCAGGTCGCTCCAGCGCGCCATTTCCTGGCTCAGGTAGTACGGGCATACCTGGTGGGCCAGCGCCACGTTGCGCAGGCTGCGCTGGTCGAGCAAGCGCACCTGGGACGCAGCCTGGCGAGCGGCAGGCAGGCGGTCGTAAAACCCCTTGGCCAACGGGCAGGAGTCACCGTGACAGGCTTTGTCCAGGTGTTCGCACGCTTTGTCCCGTGCCACCAGTTCAAGCACGCGCAGTGACAGCTCGGGGCTGCTGTCGTACAGCACTTGGGCGGCATCCAGCGCCAGCTTGCGCCCGGGCGTCTTGGCGGTGAGGAAGAACAGCTTGTCCAGTTGCTGCGGCGCCAGGGCCTTGAGCAGCGGGAAAATAGTGCCGATGGTCTTGCCAATGCCAGTGGGCGCCTGGGCCATCAGGCACCGGCCCGTAGTCACCGCTTTGTAGACCGACTCGGCCAGGTCGCGCTGCCCGGTACGGAAGTCGGCATGGGGAAACGCCAGGCTCTGCGCAGCGGCGTTGCGTGCGTCGCGATGCTGCATCTCTTGCCGCGCCCAGTCCAGGAACAGCGCGCATTGCTGATTGAAGAACTGCTCAAGGCCTGGCGCCTCGAATCGCTGGTTCAGTACGGTTTCGCCTCCGCCGACGATATCGAAGTACACCAGCGCCAGGTCAATGTGATCGAGCCCGAGTTTCTGGCACATCAGCCAGCCATACACCTTGACCTGGGCCCAGTGCAGTTGCCGATGGTTGGCGGGCTGGGCGGCGAGGTCGCCACGGTAGGTCTTGACTTCTTCCAGGCGGTTGGCGTCCGGGTCGTAGCCGTCCGCCCTGCCCCGCACCTTGAGCTGCTGGAAGTCGCCCTCCAGGGCGACCTCATGCTGATAATGCGCGCTGCGCCGGGACGCCACCGTACGATGGCCGACAATGCCTTCCTGGGCGCTGGGCGACGGCGTAAAGCGCAGGTCGAGGTCACCGACCTTGGCCGTGAACTCACACAGCGCCCGCACGGCCACGCTGTAACTCAAGCGGGTTGCTCCGCCCAGCGCACGTAGCAAACGGTGACCGGCATCTGGTATTCACCGCAGAACGCCAGCCAGCGCAACTGGTTGTCCTGCAGGCGGTCGCCGGGGCCCTTGACCTCGATCATGCGATAGGTGTTTTGCGCCGGCCAGAACTGGATAAGGTCCGGCATCCCGGCCCGGTTGGCACGGATATCCTGCAACAGGCGCGTGAACCAATGACGCAAGTGCTCGGCGGGCAGGCAGGCCAGGGCTTGCTCCAGCAGTTCTTCGCTGAGCAGGTTCCAGAACACGAACGGCGACTGAATGCCCCATTTGTCCACGTAGCGTTGGCGGATGCTGGCCTTGTAGCGACCGTCCTCTAGTTGTGCAAAACACGCGGCAAACAAGGCTTCACGGCGCTGATAAAAGTCCTCGCTGTGCAAGTCCGCCGGCCCGCGCTGGAACGGGTGGAAGAACGCCCCTGGCAGCGGTGCGAAAATCGCTTCCCAGCACAGCAAGCCAAACAGCGAATTGATCAGGCCATTCTCGACGTAATGCACCGGCGCATCCGGTTCACTCAGGTGCGCCAGCACACAGGACTCCAC
The DNA here is from genome assembly GCF_001728935.1 of Pseudomonas sp. AP42. NCBI lineage: Bacteria > Pseudomonadati > Pseudomonadota > Gammaproteobacteria > Pseudomonadales > Pseudomonadaceae > Pseudomonas > Pseudomonas sp. AP42. The sequence continues at coordinate 24,762 of NZ_LYSO01000056.1, read as the reverse complement.
CGACAGCAGCGGCTCCTGCACCAGCGCCAGGTCCAGGCGCGCCACCGCTTGGGGCTTGGCCCTGGGCAGCGCCGGCCCGCCAAGTTTGCGGCGCAGGCGCGGCAAGACGCGCAGCAGGTGTTGTTGTTCCGCTGCGTTGTGGGGGGCCTGTTGCGCCTCGCTCGCCAAGGCCATGGCTTGGGCATAATCCTCCTGGCGCTCCAGTACGCGGATCAGCCGCGCCCGCGCACCGGGATGAGTGCAATTGCGGTAGATCTGTTCGGCCAGTGCCAGCTCGGCGCAACGTTCGCAATACTGGCCGATCTGGAACAACAGCTTGGCGCGACGCTTTTCCAGCCAGGGGTTGTCGGTGCACAGCGTGGCGACCTGCGCCAACACCGTATCCAGTGCCTCACCGGCTTCAAAGGCTTGCTGGCACTGGTGCAGGAATAGAAACCCATGCACGTCGTCGCGGCTGCGTAAACCGCGAGACTCGGCGCAGAACTCGACTTTTTCATAGGTGTAGATGCCGAGATCTGCCAACACGAATTCCGACCAGTCCTGGTGCAGGTTGCCGAAGAACATCAGGCGCAGGCGATCACACAACTCCATGACCGTCAGGCTATACAGCACATCGTCCACGTCGGGGCACCACTGGGCAAAGCTGCGCGGTTCGCTAAATTGCGCGGCCAAGGGTTCAAGCCAATCGGCCTTGTTGCCCTTGGGTTGGTCGATCCAGGGTTTGAAGGCGCCGAGCAGTTCACTTTTTTGCAGCAGAGCAAACAGGGTGGCAAACGGCAGCGGGCTTTGATCCTCTACCCATCCCAACTCCCGCAATGGCCCTGCCGCCGCATGAGGGCAACCGATTTCCAGGTAATGGAGCCTGGCAGCGCGAAAATGCACGCCCTTGCGCATCACCATCCGCACCAACAACGCCTGGGAGGCCTGGGGCAACCTGTCAAATTGCTGAATGAAATGCTGTTCGTGCGCATCGAGCAAATCGGCATAGCGTTGCCCCAACCACACCAGCACTTGGCGGAAGTTATGCAGGTAATACAAGGGGTCTTCGAGGGGGTTGGCCATGGCGCAGAGCAATCAAATACTGGTTATGCATACAGAGTGCCGGGGCAAAGCGGTTGTTGCAATCAGTAATAGATAAATGGCGCCTGCAACTTTTTGCAAAAAAACAATCTGATGAGGGGGTTGATCAAGTAATATTTATGGCCGCGCAGCCAGACGCTGCGGGACTTTTCAGGGTTAAAGGTAAGGGTTATGAACATGAAGAATTTGGGTCTGCCACTGGTTGCACTCACTTTTCTGGTATTGGCCGGTTGCTCCACGCAAACCGTAGTGACCTTGCAAAATGGCACGCAATATTTGACCAAGGACACGCCTAACGCCAAGACGGCCGACGGCTTCTACGAGTTCACCGATATTGCCGGCAAGCGTATTCGTATAAAGGCCGATGATGTGGCCACCGTGCGTAAGGAAAAATGATCATCTAGCAACACCCCATCAAATGTGGGAGCTGGCTTGCCTGCGATAGCGATTTGTCAGTCACCGCATGGCTGTCTCGACCGCCGCCATCGCAGGCAAGCCAGCTCCCACACCGAATACGTTAGCTGATGACTATCCCCTCCCCCGACAGACTGCTCACACCCACCAGCGTCACCGAATCCGTACCAAAGCTAATGACGGTATCCCCGCCCACCACCTTGGCGTGATCGCGGTAATCGGTGCTGCCCGCCACGTCGTTGAACACCAGCTTGTCCGTCGCCTGGTAGCCAATCACCCGGTCGTTGCCAAACTGCCCGCTGAACAAAAACGTGTTATGCCCGCTGCTGTCGCGGATCGTGTCATTGCCTTTGCCGCCTTCGATAAAGTCTACGCCCCTGCCGCCCTTGATCAGGTCGTCACCGTCGCTGCCGATGATGAAGGTATTGCCCTTGTGCGCCTCGGCATTTCGGTTGAGGTCTTGCACCCAGGTGGTGGCCCGTGCCGGGTCGGACAGGTTGGCGACGATCACCGTGGAGTCGCGGGTCATCTGCTCGTAGAAGCCCGAATCGAGGATGCGGGTCATGCCGTCGCCGTAACCGGTGGGCAAGTGCGAGACCCAGGTGGGCAGGTTGAGGATGGAAAACGGCAGCAGGTTCCACAGGGATGAGGCGTAGTGGTCGTTGAAGCTGACGATGTTGTCGGTGCTCGATTCGTGGGGTTTGTCGTGCACGCCCAGGGACGACAGGTTGAATGACGAGCCATCCAGGGCGCGGAACACCGGGTCGTTTTCATAGCCGACGTTAAGCACCTTGTCGCCGGCGCTTTGGGTCGGCGAAGCATAGGCCACGTAGTTGGAGTCCTTATAAAACCCTGACCAGGTGCTGTCGCTCAAATGGGCCATGCTGTTGACCGCCAGCCCCCCCAGGCTGTGGCCGCTGACCACGACGTCATTGCCGCTCAGGCCCTGGGCGCTGGCGTAGTCCGCCACGTTCTTGAGCAAGCCGCCAAAGGCTTCCCCCGCGTAGTTCTTGGCATAATCCTTGGGCCCGAAGGCGGCGAGCAGGTCGCTGATCACGTCGCCGATGGAGTCGGTGACCACGCTTTCCCGAGGCCCCGAAGTGCCGCGAAAACTGATGCCGATTTCCTGCAGCTTGCCAGCGTCATCGTACTTGCCCAGCACCTCGGCCTGCGCCGTGCCGTAGCCGAATTTTTCGCCAAAGAAGGTACCGCGCGCATCGACCTTGCCGCTGTAGCCCAGGGTACTGGCGCTGATAGGCGTCCAGCCGGCTTTTTGCACCGCGTCGAGGGCAGCTTTTTCCGAGTCGGGATTCCAGGGGATGCCGGGGATGACCCCTTGGGCGTTGCTGCCGCCAATCAGCGCGCTGACCAGCGTGGCGGGCAAGCCCAGGCCGAGGCCGTTGTTCTGGTAGCCGACGGCAAAGCCGTTATCCAGGTTGTGGTAGGAATACAGCGTGATCGCCATGGCATCGGCGAACAGCGCCTTGGAGTCCTCGGTACCGAGGTTTTTATAGTCAAAGATACCCATTGGTAGTGCCTCTCTGTTGTTGGATTTGTAGAGAAAGCCAAAACACCTGTTATCCGTTACCACCTGTAGGAGCGAGCTTGCTCGCGAAGGTCGTCAACGATGACGCGTTCTACCTGAAGGAACGCGGCGCACTTGAGTTTTTCGCGAGCAAGCTCGCTCCTACAGTGGTTTTTCAAAACTTTAGAACGCCCAGTCCAGGCTCAAGCCAACGCCGTGCACCTTCTCTTTGCTGGCCAGCAGGCCGTTGTAATCGAAGTTCACCCGCGCATCCTTGCTCAAGGCCAGGCTCACCCGTGCCCCGACCAACGCCGCATCGCGCACCATCGGCGCACTTTCCACCGTGAACGACGGGCCGCCCGAGGCAAACGCCAGGTGCTGCTCCGAATCGGTGCTGCTCAGGTTGTGCTGCCAGCCCAGGGTGCCGGAGACTTCCAGTTGCTGATGGTCGTTGATAGTGAAGGTTTTCAAGGCGCGCATACCCAGGGTGCTGAGCACCAGGTCACGGCTGTCGTCGCCACTTTTCAGCGCCGCGGCGTCGCCCTTCTCTTTGAAGCTGTCAGTTGCCAGGTGCACGTAGGCCAGGTTGGCGAACGGCTCCAGGGCCAGCGGTTGCAGGTTGATGCGGTACGCAGCTTCGGTGAACACCTGGGTGCTGTGGGCATCGACCTTGGCCTTTTGCTTGCCGCTGACGTCGCCGTATTGCAGGTCGCGTTTGACATCGGCGCGGTGCCAGCTGTAGGTCGCGCCGCCACTCAGGCGCCAGGCGCCGATTTCATGCCCGGCATAGGCGCCGAAATGGTAGCTGTCGACCGAAGCGCTGCTGTGGGTGCCGCTGCCCATGTTCAGCGACGTGTCGCTGTAGCCGGCCACCAGGCCAATGCGTGTGGCCTCATCGAGGGCGCCGTCCACACCGGCGAGCATGCCGCCGATGGAGGTGGTGTAGCCCGCGGTGTCGTTGCGGCTGTCGGTCTTGCCCCATGCGCCCAGTGCCTTGACCCACACGTTGCCACGGCTGTCGATGGCTTGGCTGGCAGCGCCCATTTCACCGTTGCGCAGGCGTTCGCCCACGGCTTCGCGCACGTAGCGGCTGTCATTGACCAGCGCGGTTTCCAGCGCCGGGTAAACCTCCCCGCTCAGTTGCTGGAACGCGCCCTGGGCCGAGGCGGCCGTGGGTGCCAGCAGCAAGCTTTCATACACACCGTTGCCCGCGCCCAATTGCTCGACGGCGGCGGCCACGGCGCGCTGGTTCGGCGTGGCGGCCACACTGGCGAAGCTGTTGGTGCGTGCCACATCCAACTGCACACCGTTGGCGGCGTAGTTCAAGGTGCCCCCGACAAACAGGTAGTTGGGCACCACTGCCGCGAAGCTGCCGGTGACGCCACCTGCCGCTTGCAGGATGTTGTACTGGCGGCCGATCAGGCTTTGGGCCTGGGTCGCGCTCAGCAAGGTCGGGCTGTTTTCCAGGGCCAGGGTCACGGTGCCGCCGTTGAGGGTGGCCGTGCCGCCGGCGACGATGCGATCGCTGCTGGTGGGCGACAGCTCTACCGCGTAGGTCGAGCCCGGTTCAAAGTTAACGTTGCCCGCCACGTTCAAGGTGCCGATGGAATTGCCCGGCGCCACGGTGCCGCCGCTGTTCGCGCTCAGCGAACCGATACGTCCCGAACCACCGACCACGCCGCTCTGGCTCACCGTGACGTCGGAGGTAACCGAACCGTTAATCGCCAGCAAGCCCTGGTTGACCCGCGTCGGCCCGCTGTAGGTGTTGGCGCCGGTGAGCACCAAGGTACCGATGCCCTGCTTGGTCAGGCCGCCATGGCCCGAGATGTCGTTGCTCCACACATCCCGGCCGCAGTGCAGGTCATCGCACACACGCTGGGTGGGTTTGCCGGCATCCACCACCGCGCCGACACCCGGCAAATCCGCGACGAACTGGCCGCTGCCGTAGGCACCGTCGATACGGAACTCGGCCGGGATATCTTCGGCGGTGATAAACATCCCTGGGCCGTTGACCGCCTTGCCCAGGTTGATCATGCCCCAGCCGTACAGCGAGTCGATGCCCGGCGCGCCGAGGTCGGTGGCGGTGGTCTTGAGCACAGTGGAGATCTGGTCGCCGCTCATGTATTGGAAGCGCTCCATCAGCACCGCTGCGGCGCCTGCCACGTGGGGTGCGGCCATTGAAGTGCCGTTTTTGTTGGCCCAGTCGGTGGTGAGGTTGCTCAGGTCGGTACCGTTGATGATCGAACTGTAGATCTTGGTGCCGGGTGCCGACACGCAAAAGCTCGCCGCATAGCCACAACGCGAGGAAAAAGTACTGATCACATACGGATCGGGGCTTGCGGTATTCGGGTTCTGCTGCAGGGCCGCGACGGACAGCCAGTTAGGCGCGATCTCTGGCACAAAATACGCAAGGCCGGAAATCGCATCCGGGTTGTTGAGGTTGTAGTCATTGCCTGCGGCAAAGATGGTCAGCACACCGCTGCGGGCCGCGTCGATGGCGCCTTGGTACGCACCACCTGCGAGGGTGCCAAGGATCGGCCGGATGGTATTGAACTGCGCCTGGGCCTCATTGACGGTGAAGTTGGGGAACGCCGGATCACGGCCCCCTTTGGCGTACTGATCACCGATGCCGATGCCCCAACTGTTGTTGATGATGCGTGCGCCACTGGCGACCAGCCCATCCCAACCGGCCTTGTACACGGCGCCATCGTTGCCAAGGATGATCCCGTCTTCCGGCCCCGGGTCGCCGTTTTCGGCGGTGAGGATCTGTGCGTTGAACGCCACGCCATGCATCGGCCCGCCATCGCGGTTACCGGCCGCAATGCCGCCGACGTGGGTGCCGTGGTTACCCAGTTTGCCGTTGGAGTCCTTGGACGGCGTGCCGTCGTAGCGGAACGCGTCGCCGGCCTTCACCGGGATATACGGGTCGGTGTATTGGCGAATGCCCTCGGTGACAATCGTCACCACCTTGTCAGGGCTGGCGAACTCCGGGTGCTGGGCGTACACCGGCTGGTCGAAGATCCCCAGCTTGACGCCCTTGCCGGTATAGCCAGCCGCATAGGCGGTGTCGGCGTGCACGGCGCCCAGGCCCCAGTCGGCCTTGAACTCATTGCTGCGCCAGCTGGCGGCGTCGCCCAGTTTGCCGGTTTCCACATAGGGTGCAGCCTGGGCGGTCCCCAGGCTTGCCAGGCAACACAACAACGCGCCATATGGCACGCAGCTCAGCGCCTTGAGCGGATAGCCCGGGCCTGTGTGGATGGCGGTAGTTAACCCTGACTTGCGTTTTTTCACGGTGACCTTCCTTAGTTTTCTTATTGCACGTGTGTAAATCACTTACTCCAGAACACCGCCGCTTCAATGTAGGAGCGAGCTTGCTCGCGAAAAACGTCAACGATAACGCGGGCTTCCTGTATCAACGCGGCGCCTGTGAGTTCTTCGCGAGCAAGCTCGCGCCTACAAGTTCGCGGGTGTGCTTAGAACTGCCAGTTCAGGCTCAAGCCCACGCCCTGGGTTTTCGCGCGCCCACCCAGTTGGCCGTTGTAATCCAGGTTGACCCGTGTCGATGCATTCAGCGCCAGGCTGGCCTGCACGCCCACCAAGGCAGCGTCGCGCAGCAATGGCGCACTGCGCACGGCAAATGAAGGGCCGCCTGCGACAAACGCCAGGTGTTCTTCGGACTCCACCGCCGTCAGGCTGTGTTGCCAGCCCAACGAACCGGACAGGTCCAGTTGCTGGTGGTCATTGAGAGCCAGGGTTTTCAGGGCACGTACGCCAAGGGTGCTGAGCACCGCGTCACGCCGGTCGCTGCCGCGCTCTAGGGCCGCGGCATCGCCTTTTTCGTGGAAGGACTCGCTGTTCAGATGCACGTAAGCCAGGTTGGCGAACGGCTCCAGCGCCACTGCTTGCAGGCGGATGCGGTACGCGGCTTCGGTGAAGACTTGCGCCGTGGTCGCGTCCAGCTTGGTTTTTTGCTTGCCGCTGACATCACCCCATTGCAGGTCGCGCTTCACATCGCCGCGATGCCTGCTGTAGGCACCGCCGACGCTCAGGCGCCAGTCACCCAGCTCGCGCCCGGCGTACGCGCCAAAGTGGTAGCTGTCGATGGAGGCCGACGAATGGGTACCGCTGCCCATGTTCAAGGAGCTGTCGCTGTAACCGGCGACCACACCCACGCGGGTCTGCTCATCCAGCGCGCCATCCACGCCCGCCAACAGGCCACCGATGGAGGTGGTGGACCCCGCCGTTTCAGTGCGGCTATCGGTCTTGCCCCAGGCGCCCAGTGCTTTGAACCACAGGTTGCTTTCACCGGCCACTGGCACATGGCGCAGGCGCTCGCCCACGGCATTGCGCAGTTGCAGGCTGTCGTTGATCAGCATCGCACCCACCGCCGGGTAGATTTCCCCGGACAGTTGCTGCAAGCCCTGCTGGGCCACGGCAACCGATTGCGACTGCAGCAGGCTTTCATACACCGGGTTGCCGGCGCCCAATTGCTCGGCGGCGGCTGCGACGTTGCGCTGGTTGCGGGTGGCGCCGACGCTGGCGAAGCTGGCGTCGTTGCGCCCCACATTCAGTTGCACGGCATTGGCGGCGTAGTCCAGGGTGCCACCGAGGAACAGGTAGTTGGGCAGCACTTGCCCGAACTGGCCCTGAATGCCGCCCGCCGCCTCGAGAATCGAGTACTGCCGGCCAATCAGGCTTTGGGCCTCGCTCTGGCTGAGCAAGGTGGGGCTGTTTTCCAGCGCCAGCGTGACGGTGCCGCCGCCCAGAATCGCCTGGCCACCGGCGACAATGCGGTCGCTGCTGGTGGGCGTCAGTTCCACGGCATAGGTCGAGCCGGCGCCGAGGTTTACATCCCCCGCCACCTGCAATGTACCCACCGAATTGCCTGGCGCCACACGGCCGCCACTGTTTACCGACAACGCGGCGATACGTCCGGAACCACCCAGGGTGCCGCTGTCATTGACCGTCACCGCCGAAGTCAGCGAGCCATTGACGGCCAACAGACCGCCGTTGACCAGGGTCGTACCGCGATAGGTGCTGTCGCCGCTGAGCACCAGGCTGCCTGCACCGGCCTTGATCAGGCTGCCCTCGTACACGCGGTTGGCGGCGGCCTGGTCGCGGGCATTGCCGATGGCGTAGTCGGTCTGGTCCTGCTGGCTGGCCGTGGCGCCCACGCCGTTTTGCCAGCCCTTGTCGATCAGGGTTTGTTGCCAGGCCGTGTGTTCGGCGCGGTCCTCGGCCTGGCGCTGGATGAGCGCCTGGTCGGAGATGCCGTTGCTCCACACGTCACCCTGCCCGGCGGCTAGATTGACCTCCATGGGCCCGAGCAGTTGCCCTGGGCCGTGCATCGCCCGGCCCAGGTCAGGCACGCCCCAGCCGACGATGGCGTTAGGCGCCTGGGTGATCGAACCGTCGAGCTGGGTGGCGGTGGTCAGCAGCACCTGCAAGGCTTGCTCGTTGGTCATGTAGGGATAACGTTCCATCACCAGCGCCAACGCGCCAGTGGCATGGGGCGCCGACATCGACGTGCCGGATTTCACCCCATAACCCCCGTCGGGAATGGTGCTGTTGATCAGCGCGCCGGGGGTAGAAATACACCAGTACTTGGCGACGCCGCACTTGTTGTATTTCTGGTTGTTGGCTTTATCCAGCCCGGATACGGCCAGCCAATGGCCTTCCAATTCCGGCTGGAAATACGGCAAGGCCGAGCGCACGCTGGCGTTGGCATAGCCGCTGTTGCCGGCGCTGAACACGTTGATCACACCGGCCTTGGCCACGTCCGCGGCCGCGTCCAGCCAGGTGCCACGGTTGTAATGCTGGGCGTACGCCGCATGCATGTTGTCCAGGGTCTGGTAGCTGACGTCCTTGGGCTGGCTGCCCCAGCTGTTGTTGATGGCACGCACGCCGGAATCCACCAGTGCGGTGTACACGGTCTTGAAGTATTTGGGGTCTGGCGTGGGGCCGAACAGGAAGCTGTCGTTGGCGTTGGTGTTGCCCACAAAGACTTGCGCGTTGTACGCAACCCCATGCATGCCCACGCCGTCGCGGGCGGCGCCCATGGTGCCGGTGACGTGGGTGCCGTGGGAATCGTTGTTCGGGTTGAGCGCGCCGGTGGTGCTGAAGGCGCTGCCATCGACATAGGTGCCCGTGGCGGTGACCGGGTGGAAACGGTCTTTGGCGGCTTCGGGGTGATTGGCATCGAACCCTGAGTCCAGCGCGCCGATTTTCACGCCCTGGCCGCTGATCCCGGCGGCGTAGGCTTCATCGGCTTTCATACGGCCCAGGCCCCAGTCGCTCTGGTACTCGGCCGAGCGCCAACTGGCAGGGTTACCCGGCTGGCCGGTTTCGGTGTATTGCGCCTGTGCCGCAACGGACAGCAGCAGCAAAGAACCTGCGGTGAAGGGTTTGAAACGCGGTGAATCGGTGATCATGTGCACACTCCCTATTATTGTTATTCCCCCTGTAGGAGCGAGCTTGCTCGCGAAGAACTCACTGGCACCGCGTATAGCCAGGATGTCCACGTCATCGTTGACGTTTTTCGCGAGCAAGCTCGCTCCTACAGTTTTCCATCCGGGCCGAAGGCTTCGTCCACTTTGGCCAAGTCGGTGTCGCGCAAGTTGCCCGCGTAGTAGTGCAATTTGGTCCAGGCCATCAAGTAGTCATAACGCGCCTGGGCCAGGTCGCGGCGGGTGCTGTACAGCTGCTGTTCGGCGTTCAGGGCGTCGAGGTTGACGCGCTCGCCGCCGAGAATGCTTTGCTTGGTCGACACCACCAGCGCCTCGGCGGATGCCAGGGCTTTCTGATAGGCGCGCAGCTTGCTCACACCCGACAGACACGCACTGAACTGACGGCGCAGTTCGATCAGGGTTTCGCGGGTCTTGCCTTCCAGCTCGTACTCCGCCTGCTCCATGGCGCGGCTGGCCTGGCGGGTGGAGGCCGAGATACCGCCACCGGCATACAGCGGCATGCTCACTTCGACGCCGATGGTGTTGGTGTCGTAGCGCTGGTTATAGGTGTTGCCGCTGTCGGACTCCTGCTTGCGCGAGGTGGCATACGCGGTGATGCGCGGCAAATGCCCGGCGCGGTTGCGTTCCACTTCATAACGCGCCACTTCCAGGGACTGGCGCTGCGAAGCCAGCACCGGGTTGTTGGTCAATGCCAACTCATGCCAGGTGTCGTAGTTGGCCGGGGTCAGGGTGAACGCGGCGAAGCTCTGGTTCAACGGTGCCAGGTCGTTGATGTTGACGCTTTGCACGCCGATCAACGCGCCCAGTTCCCGAAGCGAGGCGTCCTGCTCATCCAGGGCCTGGATCTCTTCGGCGGTGGCCAACTCGTAGCGCGACTCGGCTTCCAGGATATCGGTGCGGGTGCCCTCGCCTTGCTGGAACAGATGGCGGTTCTGCTGGAACTGTTGCTCGAAGGCCTTCTTCTTGGCCCTGGCGATGTCGATCTGGTCCTGGGCAAACAGCGCCTGGGTGTAATAGCTCAACACCCGCACCAGCAACGCCTGGCTCTTGTCGCGAAAGCTTTCATCGGCGAACAGCGCCTGGGCCACGCCCTTGCGGTAGTTGGCATAGGCTTCGTAGTCGAACAACGGCTGTTGCAGGCTGAAGGTCGAGCCGTAGCTGTTGTAGTTGCGGTCGTCGCGGTAACTGCCGCCGCGCCCGTCAGGCAGGTGCGCTTCGGAGTTGTTGCGGCCCTTGTTGTAGTTGTAGGACAGCCGCGGCAGCAAGCCGGCGCGGCCAATGGTGCGGTTTTCCAGGCCGGCGTCGCGTTCCTTGATGGCGCCGAGGAACACTGGGTCGTTGCGCAGCGCCTGCTCGTACACATCAAAGGGCCCCATGGCCGCCTGGGCACTGCCACACACCAGTAACAGCGAAATGAACACTGGCTTCATGCTCATTCCTCGGTCAACGCAGAGCCGGCGCGGTCCAGCAGCGGCTTGAACAGGTAGTTGAGCAAGGAACGCTCGCCGGTGCGCACGAACATCTCGGCGGGCATGCCGGGCTTGATCACCAGGCCGTTGAGTTTTTCCATCGCCGCCTCGCTGACGCTGGTGCGCAGCACGTAATACGGCGCACCGGTCTTTTCGTCGAGCATCTGGTCGGCGGAGATCAGGCTGACTTCGCCCGGCACCCGTGGCGTGCGGCTTTGGTTGAAGGCGGTGAAGAGGATATCGACCGGCAAGTGCGTGCCGACCTTGTCCACCAGATGCACGGGCAAATGCCCTTCTACTTCCAGGCGCGTGCCCTGGGGCACGATCTCCAGCAGGGTTTCACCGGCGCGCACCACGGCGCCCTCGGTGTGCACGCTGAGGTTGACGGCGATGCCATCGGCCGGCGCGTTGATTTCGCTGTGCTGCAGGTTGAAGCCGGCGGAGGTCAGTTGCTGCTCCAGGGTCAGGCTGCGCAGTTGCGCGTCGGCCAGTTGGCTGCGCACCTCTTTTTGATATTCCTCGCTGTGCTGCTGGAGTTTGAGCCGCGACTCGACAATGCCCTGCTCTATCCGGCCGCTTTCACCGGCGTTTTGCGCCAGGTCCTGCTGTACCTGGGACAACTGGCGCTGGTAGTCCATCAGCCGGTTGCGCGGGATGTAGCCGTTGTCGGCCAAGGGTTGCAGGTTGCTCAGTTGCGCGCGCAGGGATTGGGCCTGGGCGGTCAGGTCACTGCGCGCACGGCGCATGCCGCTCAACTGTGACGTGGCGCCTTCGATGCTGGCGCGAATCCCGGCTTGTTCACGGGCAAACGCGTCGCGGCGGCTGCTGAACAGTTGGCGCTGGCCTTCCAGCACCAGCATCAGGGCTGGATCGGGATTGGCGCTCAGTTCTGCGGGAAAGGTGATGCTGGAGAGGTTGTCACGCTCGCTCTGCCAACGCGCCACGCTGGCCCAGGCCATGCGGTACTGGGCTTGCAGCGATTGCACATCGGCCTGGTTCTGGGTCTGGTCGAGACGAAACAGTGGCTGGCCTTGTTTGACCAGTTCGCCCTCTTTCACCAGGATGCGGCTGACCACGCCGGGGCTGAAGGTTTGTACCGCCTTGCGCTTACCCGACACCACCACGGTGCCTTGGACCGGGATGCCTTGGTCCAACGGTGCGAGGCTGGCCCAGAGGAAAAACCCGCCGGCACCGACAATGGTCATCACCCAGCCCATTTTTACGAAAAAGCCGGCATCGCGTTCTTTGATTTGAGGTTCAACGGTAAGGCTGCTCATGCGCCTGGATTCCTTCCGGCCTGGTACTGACGACTGAAACTGACACCGGTTTTTTCTTTCGGCGCTTCCTGCTGCCCGGACAATGCGCGCAGCACCTCCTGGCTGGGCCCGAACGCTTGCAGTTGGCCTTCGCCGAGCACCAGCAATTTGTCGGCCTGGGCCAGTGCCGAGGAGCGATGGGTGACCAGCACGACGCTGCTGCCCTGGGCCTTCATCTGCACGATGGCGCTGGCCAATGCGGCTTCGCCGACGGTGTCGAGGTTGGAGTTGGGTTCGTCCAGCACGATCAGGCGCGGTCCGCCGTACAGGGCGCGGGCCAGGGCCACCCGTTGTTTCTGGCCGCCGGACAAGCCACCGCCGTTGTCGCCCAGCACGGTGTCGTAGCCTTGTGGCAGGCGCAGGATCAATTCATGCACACCGGCCTGTTGCGCGGCCTTGACCACCAGCTCCGGGTCGGCTTCGCGAAAGCGCGCGATGTTGTCGGCGATGCTGCCGCTGAACAGCTCGATGTCCTGGGGCAAATAACCGATATGCGGGCCGAGGTCGTCGCGGTTCCAGCGGTGAATATCCGCGCCGTCCAGGCGCACGGTACCGGCCAGTGTCGGCCACACGCCCACCAGCACGCGGGCCAGGGTGGATTTGCCGGAGCCCGACGCGCCGAGCACGCCCAGCACTTCACCGGCGGCCAGGTTGAAGCTGACCTGATGCAGGGTGGCCATGCGTCGCCCCGGTGGGCCGGCGCTGACCTGCTCGAAACTGACCTGGCCGTGGGGCGCCGGCAAGGCCATGTGCTCGACCTCTGGCGGAAATTCGCGCAGCAGCTCGTCGAGGCGCTGGTAGGCCAGCTTGGCCGAGCTCCATTGCTTCCACACCGCAATCAATTGGTCGATGGGGCTGAGTACGCGGCCCATCAAGATGGAGCCTGCGATCATCATCCCGGCGGTCATGTCGCCCTTGATCACCAGGTAGGCGCCCAGGCCCAGCACCAAGGATTGCAGGCACAGGCGCAGGGATTTGCTCAAGGAGGTGATGATCGAACCGGTGTCGCTGGCCTGGTTCTGCAAGCCCAGGAACCGCGAATGCACGCCAAACCAGCGTTGGCGCAGCGCGCCGAGCATGCCCATGGCCTGGATGGTTTCGGCGTTGTGCAAATGGCTGGTGGCCAGTTGGGTGGACTGCTGCGAATAACCGCTGGCCTCGCCCAATGGCTTTTTGGTCAGGTATTCGTTAAGGCACGCCAGGCCAATCAACACCACCGCGCCCGCCGTGGCCAGCACGCCGAGCCACACGTTGAAGAGGAAAATCACGAACAGGTAGATGGGGAACCACGGCGCATCGAAAAACGCGAACAGCGCCGGCCCCGTGATGAATTGGCGCAGAGCGGTCAGGTCGCCCAAGGATTGCCCGGCATGTCCCTGGCCGCGCTGCAGGTTGCGCTCGAACGCGGCTTTGTACACGCGCAAGTTGAACCGTCGCTCCAACTGGCTGCCAATGCGGATCACGATAAAGCTGCGCACCACTTCCAGCAGGCCGATAAACGCAAAGAAGCCCACGACCATCAGCGTCAACATCACCAGGGTGGTTTCATTCTGGGAGGACAACACACGGTCATACACTTGCAGCATGTAAATCGAGGGCACCAGCATTAATAGGTTAATCAATGCCGTGAAACAGCCAACGCTGATCAAAATACTCTTGTACTCACCCAGCGCCCTGAATAAGGGCGCCACCCCATGGGACTTCGCCATATTAATTGTTTTTCCTTGCAGCGAATTACGCAAAAGGGTCACCCCTACCCAGTAGGGTACGGCCGCCTAACAAATCGAGTTATATGCTTATAACTTTTAATTAAGGTTTACGTTGCAACGTTACAACTTCGCCAGCTTTAGTGCGGGCTTGATAGTCGCCCTCTTTCTGGCGATTCAAATGGGTGATCCCTGAGCCTTCAGCGTTAAACAGCCAGATACCATCCGGCGTGGGTGACCATGTCTGCGGCTTGTCGCCCAGCCACTGCTCGGCACAAGCGATATCGCCCCCAAGGGCGTTGGCTTGCTCCACTAACTTCAGCACGCACACCTGATCCTGCTGCTTCAGCTCCCACTGCCCGGCAAGCTGCGCGGAGGTGGGTAATACAAGACTGCTAGCCATTGCGTGGGCTCCTGCCGACACGAACAACACCTGCACAACACAGGCGATCAAAGGGGAAAAACGTGGCATATCCAACTCCAGCCAGGAGCGCGGCGCCGAAGCGCCGCGCGCTTTACATCAGGCTACGATGTCACTGGCAGCCGCCTGGCCAACGGTGGTGACGAGGAAATCCGCCACGCCGTGCCCGGAAAAGTCCACGGCCAAGGTGCCCAGGTTGGTACCTGAGGCATAGCTCAGTACAGCATCGCCGGCATGCCCGGTAAAGGCGTTGACGAAAGTCACGCCCGCGCCCTTGGTGATACCAGACAGGTCGATCTTGTCCGAACCGGACGTGAAGTCGAAGATCTTGTCCGCAGCCCCTGGCTTGGAGTCGGAACTGGCACCGTACACGAATGTATCGCTGCCCGCGCCGCCCCACAGTTGGTCCGCACCGCCGCCGCCGTAGATGAGGTCGTTGCCGGCCCCGCCCTTGATGGTGTTGGCGACTTGGTTACCAATAATCAGGTCGTTGCCCGCACCGCCGAACGCGTTCTCGATGGTGACGCCCTTGGCGATGGACACGTTGCCCACCAGGCCGCCCACATCAGAGAACGAGGTGGCCGTGAGGTTGATCTTCTGGTTCTGGGTGAAACCGGAGAAGTCCAGGGTGTCGTTGCCGCCACCGTCCCATACCGAGAACACCAGCTTGTCGGCATTGGACGTGGCGCTAAGGAAATCACGCCCGGTGTTGGAGTTGAACCCGTAGGTGGTGTCCGTGGCGCGGGTGTTGAAGTTGGCACCGTAGAGCTTCTGGATCGCGGCGATGTCATCGATCAGCGGGCCGGAAGCGTAAGCCTCGACGCCGCCTTTGCTGAAGTTCTGGTTGGTGTTGCTCTCGCTCCAGTAACTCATGAGGCTATAACCACGCGTGTCCTGTCCATAGGTTGCGTCGTTATAGGTCGGGTTGCCGTTCCCGGCGTTGTAGTCGCCAGGGTGAGCCAGGCCCAGGGTGTGGCCGATTTCGTGGGTCAGGGTCTGCCGGCCATAGTTGTTCAGGTCCGGGGTCTTGTTCGGCGTGTAGCTGTTGTTGGTCAGGTACCACGAAGTGCCGTCGTAGCCTGCACCGGTACCGGGCAGGTAAGCGAAGGCCGCGGCGCCGTCCTGGCCGCTGCTGTAGTTGCCGAAGGTCATGTGGCCGTCACCGCCGGAAGCCTTTTCGGTAAAGGTCACGTTGGCAACATCCGCCCAGGATTGCATGGCCAGTGCGGCCTGTGCTTTCTGCTGGGTGTTGAATTGGCTGAACCCCGAGATGCCATGTTTGTTCATGGTGCTCTGGGTAGCCGAGGTGAGGAAGGTATAGGTCAGATCGATCTTGCCGTTGCCATCAAAGTCCCGGTACGCAGCACCATCCCGCAGCAGCTGGGTCGCTGCCTGGTCTACGGTGTAGGACGGTTTGCCATTGACCGTGAGGTTGCCGCCACGGTCATACAAATGGCTGAAGCTATCGATTTGCGAGTAAGCAGTGCTGGCTTGCGCGGCAGATACAATAGCTTTGTCTTTTACTTTTGACATAAACGTACTTCCTTGTTTGCAAGTGCATCAGTCTTTGTTCGATAGGAACCTCGCGGGCGAGGATAGTCCTATCACTCACCTCTTTTGAAGGCGTAAGAAAACTGACACAACTTGAAATCTTTCGTCTACATCTATTTCCATCGCACAATTGTGACGCAGGTTCAAGTTGCAGAAGTCCCACGCAGTGTTTATTGGGGGCCGTTGCGTTTGCGTGGCCGAATCGGCGCACAGCACTATTTAAATATTAAATACAAGTAAAGCCACTCTAAGTGAGCGGCCCACTTGATTAATGGATCCAATATATTGTCACGGTGTCATTAGCAACATTAAAGAGCCACTATCGGCACTATTAAAGTGCGCTGTCCCCCATTACCGGGACATACTCCAGCCACACTGTTTCAACGCCGCCAAGAGGGTTTCGCCAGCCAGGCCCGGCACCTTGACGCCGTCCTGGGTGGTCATGTCTTCACCCGCCAGAATGGCGTTGATGATCGCCTCCTCCACCGCCTCTGCCGCCGCGCTGAACAGCGGCGAAATATGATCATTGTTGACCATCTGCAAGCCGGTGCTGAGCGGCAGGTCCTTGCGCCCATAGTCGGCCGGTGGCAAATCCTGATTACCGGTGGCAAAGGCCAGGAACAGGTCACCACTGGAATCCTCGGTGCCGCCACCGGTGCGCGCGATGCCGATGGACGCACGTTGTGCCAGGCGCTGGCACTGGTGGGGCAGCAAGGGGGCGTCCGTGGCGATGATCACCACGATGGAGCCCATGCCGGGGGTACCTTGCTCGGCAAAGGGCGAAGCAATGTCCATCAAATGACGGCCCACCGGGTAGCCATCGACCCGCAGCTCCTGGCGCTTGCCATGGTTGGCCTGCACCAGTACGCCGACGGTCCAGCCGCCCTGCTCCGCTGGCAACCGCCGTGACGCGGTGCCGATGCCGCCCTTGAACTCATGACAAATCATGCCGGTGCCACCGCCCACCGCGCCTTCCTGCACCGGCCCGCTTTCCGCCTGGTCCAGGGCCTGGCGCACATGCTCTGGGCGCACGTGCTGGCCCCAGATATCGTTGAGCAGGCCATCGTAGGTTTCCATGACCACCGGCATACACCAGTACACCGCCGGGTCCGCCAGCCGCTCGCGCTCCAGGGCGATCAGGCTGTCGCGTACCACCCCGATACTGTGAGTGTTGGTGATCGCCATCGGCGTGGTCAACAGCCCCGCCTCGCTGATCCATTCAAGCCCCGTGGCGTCACCATTGCCGTTGAGCACGTGGTAGCCGGCAAAACACGGTTGATGCCGCGCTTCCCCGGCACGCGGCTGGATCAGCGTAACGCCGGTACGCACCTGCTTGCCGTCGACCTGCGCCTTGAGCGTGGCATGGCCGACGCGAACCCCGGGAACATCGGTGATGGCATTCAATTCGCCGGGCATGCCCAACCCCAACGTAATGCCCAATTGACGTGCACGCATACCCACTCCTTACAGTTTCTGAAACGCCGGACTCAACCGGCCACTGATGCAATACAAAATCACCGACAGGGCCAGCAAGCCGATGATGATCATGATGTCGCGTACCGAGGCCTCCAGGATCAAGGTAACCAGCAGGTAACCGGCACCGAGCACCGCCAGCAATGCCGGCAGCGGCCATAACGGCATGCGATAGGGATGCTCGCGATCACGCAGCAGCACCCGGCTCATCAGCGCGCTCAGCGCCACCACCAGGTACACCAGCATGATCAGCAGCACGCTGAATGAGGTCAGGTCGGCCAGGTTAGAGCTGAAGCTCAACAGCGCCGAGGGTATCGCCAGGAACAGCGTCGCCAGCCACGGCGAGTCCCAGCGCGGGTGAATACGCGTGAACAGCTTGTTGATACTCGGCGTCCACAGCGCATCGCGACCGCTGCTGAACACCACCCGGCCAATCTGGATCACGATGGCGACGATCGCGTTGAACACCGACAGGAAAATCCCGGCGCTCACCAACCGCGACAGGGTTTCATTGCCATGGCTGGTCAACAGGTAGCCGATCGGGTCGGGGCTGCTGATCATCTCGCTCAGGGACGGCGCGCCGATCAACAGCGCGGTGATTGGCACCAACTCGATCACCACCACCAACCCCAGGGACCAGAGCACCGCCTTGTGCACGCCCTTGCCGCCGCACTTCATGTCTTCAGCCAGCAACACCGCCGGGCCGTAGCCGTTGAACGAGAACAGGCCAATGCCGACGGCGCCGATCACCAAGGCCCAAGGCGCCAGGTGCAACACGCCGTTTTCGACGATCTGCGGCTGCAACAACACACTGGCCGGCTGCACCGGATTGCCGAAGCCGATCACCACGATCACCAGCAACGCTGCCACTTCCAACAGCAGGCAGGTGCCGGTAATCCAGGCGTTGAGCTTGATATTGAGAATGCCCAGGGCGTAGCTGCACACCACGATCACCAGGGCGACCGTTTGCGCGTCGAACTGGGTGCCCAGGGCGTTATTCAGATAAGTCGCCGCACCGGTGGCCAATACCGGCGGGATAAACAACAACATCACCAGCACCGTCAGGAAGGTGGCGTAACCAGCCATGCCGCCAAATACGCGCTTGGCATACACATACTCGCCGCCGGCGCTGTTATGGGCGCGGCCGAGTTCGGCGTAGCAGAAGGCGAACATCAACGCGAGTAGCGCCGCCATCACAAACGCCAGGAACACGCCACTGCCCGCCTGCTGGATGGCAAACGGGGCGATCACAAAGACGGAACTGGCCGGCGTTACCGCTGAAACGGTAATGGCTACTACATCAAAGACGCTCAGGGTGGGCTTGAGCACGCCATCGGGCGCGGGGGTAGCACTCATATCGTTATCCTCTGTCGTTGTTTTTGGTGTGAGGCAGAAACGAAAAATGATATTTGCTCGGGATATGCTTCCCGTTGAGTAGTGGCGACGTTATCGGCTGACGGGCCTGTCGGCCAATTCCCCTATTGGCGTACTCCCCTTGACGGTGCTCGCCAGAAGCCTAACCCTTGGCCGATCATTTTAGGGTGGGGATGGTTGGATGAGCCTGTTCCGGGAAGTGGGTATGCATGCGGGGTTGGGCCGCACCTTGTCTCAGATCGGCACCGAGCGGTTCTGGAAGCAACTGGTGCTGTTGTTGCACCAATGCCTGCCCTTCGATAATGCCCTGGCGATTTTCTACCCGCTGGATGGCCCGCCCCAGGCATTGGAAGAGTACGACGCCCAACCCAGCAGCAAACCGGCATCGATGCTGGTGTACCTCAACGGCCTGTACCTGCTCGACCCGTTCTACCAAGCCTGCCGCGAGCACTATGCCAGCGGCGTATACCGCCTGGAGGAAGTGGCGCCGGATCATTTCCGCCAAAGTGAGTACTTCCTCAATTATTTCCACGACAACGTGCTGGAAGACGAAGTGCAATTGATCCTTCAATTGCCTGGCGCCGGTACCTTGTCGTTGTCACTGGGCATGCAGCGGCGCTTCAGCTTTGAAGAAACCGGGCTGTTGACCACGCTGTCGGCCTGGGTGTTGCCGCTCATGCAGCAGCATTGGCAGCAAAGCACCCAGCGGGCACCGGCCATGGACAGCCAGATTCGCGATGCGCTGAGTCATTTCGGCAGCGGTGTGCTGTCGGACCGCGAGCTGGAAATCGCCCGCCTGGTGTTGCGTGGGTTCTCCTCCAAGGCCATGGCCGAACGCCTGAAGATTTCACCGGACACGGTAAAAGTGCACCGCAGGCATTTGTACGCCAAGCTGGACATCTCGTCGCAGCCGGAGTTGTTTTCCCTATTCATTCAGTCGTTGGGCCATGACCTGGAGAATCCATAGGCTTAATCCGAATGAAAGAAATTAATATGCTGCGGCAATAAATTTACGCCATCAACGCGTACAGAAAAGTTCGGCCCTTCAGGGGTGACCTTGATATTCAAAGTACTCACGCCAAACTCATGGGTCAGTTGCACATCCCCCACGTCCACGGGCGGGCCAGATTGAATATTAATGGCTGAGATGTTGTTGTCTTTTAATACTCCGGACACATCGATTTCATCCTCCTTGGGGTTGAAATTCAAGAGAGTGTCTGGATCATCGCTAAGCGAGTCGGTGCTTTTTTCATATTTGAATATATTCTCACCTTGGCGCCCCACCAACTGGTCGGGACCACCGCCACCGATGAGCACCGAGCGCTCGCCCCGCTTGGCTTCCAGGCGCTCCCGCTGGTCTGTGCCACGCAAGGTCGGCGGGCTGTTTTCCGGATGGGTCCACGTGCCGCCAGTGGGAAGGCTTTCTATTGAGGACATATAAGTCACCTGTCAGATAATGAGTGTATGTGAAAGTGTTACGCGTTGCGGATCGAAATCTCTCACGCAGGCAATAACACTTTCCACTCCAAATAATTGACATCAAATGTCTTAACTATGACGTGATTATTTATCTCACCCGTACCAATGACTTATCGCCCTTCACGCCAGCGCTGTTTTGTCATTAATCAACGTCCCGTGCGAATAGTGTTCCAAACCCGAGTACGCACCCGGTCGATATTCAACGGCATGGCTTCCAGTGCAAATAACTTGCCCATCATTTCCGCGCTTGGATACACCTTGGTATCGGCCTTGATTGCCGGGTCTACCAGGCTGTCGGCCGCCGCGTTGCCGTTAGCGTAGTGCACGTAGTTGGTGATACTCGCCATCACGTCGGGGCGCAGCAGGTAGTTCATGAAGGCATAGCCGGCTTTTTCGTTCGGTGCGTCGACGGGCATAGCCACCATGTCGAACCAGATTGCCGCGCCTTCCTTGGGAATGTTGTAGCCGATATTCACGCCGTTCTTGGCTTCCTTGGCGCGGCTTTCGGCCTGCAGGATGTCGCCGGAGAAACCGACGGCCACGCAGATATCGCCGTTGGCCAGGTCGGCGGTGTATTTCGAGGAATGGAAATACGCCACGTAAGGTCGCACTTTCATCAGCAGGGCTTCGGCCTTTTTGTAGTCCTCGGCTTTTTTGCTGTGGTGCGGCAAGCCCAGGTAATTCAGCGCGGCAGGCAGCAGTTCGGGGCCGTTATCGAGGATGGCGACGCCGCATTTTTGCAGCTTGGCCATGTTTTCCGGTTTGAAGATCAAGTCCCAGGAATCCACCGGGGCGTTGTCGCCGAGTACCGCCTTGACCTTGTCGATGTTGTAGCCAATGCCAGTGCTGCCCCACAGGTACGGGAAGCCGTGGGCATTGCCAGGGTCGTTGTTTTCCAGGGCCTTGAGCAGCACCGGGTTGAGGTTTTTCCAGTTGGGCAACTGGCTCTTGTCGAGCTTTTTAAGGGCGCCGCCCTGGATCTGCCGCGCCATGAAATGGTTGGAGGGGAACACCACGTCGTAGCCTGATTTACCGGTCATCAGCTTGCCGTCGAGGGTCTCGTTGCTGTCATACACGTCATAGGTGAAACCGATGCCGGTGTCTTTCTGGAAGTTCTTGGTGGTATCCGGTGCAATGTAGTCCGACCAGTTATAGATCTTCACGGTTTCGGCGGCCTGGCTGATAGAGGCCACCAACATCAAGGGCAACAGGGCAATGGCTTTCATGGTTCGATTTCCTGGCGGTTTTAGGGCTGTTTTTATGGCAGGCGATCAAGGATCAAAGCGTTACAGAATCAGGACATAGGTCTTGCGCACGGTTTCCTGGATATCCCAGATACCCGTGCTATTGGCTGGCAACATCAGTGCGTCACCGGCTTGTATGTGCAGGGTTTCTCCGTTGTCGGGCGTGAAGGTGCAGCGCCCTTGGATGAAATGGCAAAACTCCTGGGATGTGATCTGCCGACGCCAGCGCCCCGGCGTACAGGCCCAGATACCGGTCTCGACGCCGTCGTTGCGCTCCACGCTCAGCGTGGAGGCCACAGCGATGGGCTCGCCCAGAGGCGCCGCCACCGGTGATGAATCCGGCAGAGGGGTGTTCAGCGTGTCTTGGAATTGGGTGATGCTCATGGGGCTTCCCCTGTGGGTGGAATGGGTTAGTGCATGAAACCTTCCATGAAACCGGCAATGCTGGTTGCCAGCTTGCGGCGCCAGGGCGGGGTATTGGGGTTGGCCAAGACTTGGTCTTCGTGGACAAAACTACGAATGATCGCGTTGTAGCCCAGCCAGCGGCACGGCTCCGGCTCCCAGGGTTTGAGTGCTTTGAGGCCGCCCTCGCGAATGACCCAAGGTTGTTGAGTCAGCAAGGTGTCGCGCCCCAGGATCAAATCGGCCAGGGTGCGGCCGCCGAGGTTGGTGGCACCCACGCCCTCCCCGCCATAACCGCCGGACAGTGCGATGCCAGTGGCAGGGTCACAGAGCATGTGCGGACGAAAACGGCGCGACATGCCGAGGTTGCCGCCCCAGGAGTGGGTGATCCTGGCCTTCTTCAGCTGTGGGAACAGTTCGCCAAACAGGTAGCGACGCAACTCCACTTCACTGTCCGTCAGGTCGAAGTTGTGCCGTAACTGTCCGGCAAATTGATAGCCACCACGTGCTCCGAATACCAGGCGATTGTCGGCCGTCCGCTGGCCGTAGGTGACTTGACGGCTGCTCTCGCCAAAAGCCTGGCCTTGGCTGAGCCCGATGTCATCCCAGGTGCTGGCCGGCAGCGGTTCGGTGGCGACGATTAAACTCTGCACCGGTAACTGGTAGCGGCCCAACGGCGGCAAGGTGTTGGCGTAACCCTCGACAGCAGGCACCACCCAGGCGGCGCGCACGCTGGCCTTGGCGGTGCGCAGGCTGCCGGACTGCCAATGGGTCACGGGGCTGTTCTCGTAGATGGCTACACCCAGGTTCTCAACGGCCCGCGCCAGGCCACGCACCAGTTTCGCCGGGTTGATGGTCGCGACGTGGGGGGCATAGATGCCGCCATAAGGCTTGGCAATGCGGACCTGCTCGGCCAATTGCTGCGGGCTGAGCCAGCGGTAGTCCGCTTCGGTGAGGCCTTGGGCGTACAGCTTGTCCAGATAGCGGCGCAGGCTGCCTTCCTGTTCGGGGTAGCGTGCGGCGCAATACAAGGCGCCACCTTTGCGGTAATCGCAGTCAATGCCTTCGCGGGCCAGCACCTGGGCCACTTCATCGGGAATACCGTGCAGCAGGTCAAACGAAGCGCGCCGGTGCTGGGGATCAAGCTCGGCCAGCAGGCGGTCTTCCCCCAAGAGGTTGCCCATCAACCAGCCACCATTGCGACCGGATGCGCCAAAACCGGCAGTCTGTGCCTCGATGATTGCAATTTTCAGCTCGGGGGCCTGGCGCTTCAGGTAATAGGCGGTCCACAGGCCGGTGTAGCCGGCGCCGATGATCGCCACATTGACGTCCAGGTCGTGCTCCAGCGACGGCCGCGCCACCAGCGGGTCGTCCAGTTGGTCCATCCATAAACTGATACTGCGCCATGCCGGCATGCCAGGTTCCCCTACCTCGGTTCGATAGGGTCGATCCTAGAGCGCCGCGTCAGGGACTGTCTTGCGCGCGTGCACGCAGAGAAATTTGTTTGAGATACGCCTTGGGCGATTGCCCGGTGTGCTGGCGAAAAGCGCTGTAGAACGCCGAAAGTGAATTGAAACCGGCGGCAAAGGCCAGATCATCCACCTTGATGGGCGGTGTGGCGCAGTCCAGCGCGGCCAGCAAATGCTGGAGTCGCGCCTGGTTGACGTAGCGATAGAAGCTCTGCCCCAGCACCTGGTTCAGCAGGTAGGACATCTGGTTGCGACTGTAGCCACAGGCCTTCGCGACCCGCTGCAGGTCCAGCTCCGGGTCCAGGTACGGTTGCTGACGCTCGAAATATTGTTGCAGGTCATTGGCCATATACCCCAATTGCTGGGGCGACAGGCCCAGGCGGCTGACCGTCGGACGCAGCGCCTGGGTCGGTTGCTCGTGCACCAGGGACGCATATTCATTCACCCGCCAGATCAACCCGTCGCGCACCGTAATGGCCTCACTGGTACGAAACGACACCAGGCCCTGGCCGCCACGCAAGGTAATGCGGTACTGGATAAACGCCGTATCGCCATCGGCGCGGATGCGATCAGTGTGTTCAATCGCCTCGTCTGCCTCACGGGGCATGCTGGCCTGCAAGTACTCACGCAACTCGGCATAGCCCACCACACGGTTCTGGAAGAAATCGTGGTACTGGATCTCGGGGTGATAGTAGGCCATCACTCCATCCAGATCGCGATGGCGCCAGCACAAGTGATGGCGCAGCACCAGCGCGCCGGTAGCGTGGGAATTCTGACACTCATCGTCTGGAGCGATGTCGGGCATATCGGGCTCTACCGCGGAAAAAATACTTGAGACTGCCGAAGTTTACCCGCCTCTTCAAGAGTCAAATCGAGCGCCTGACTAATGGCCTTTTGCCTATTCCTCTGTAGGACATGATCCATATCAAAATTAGGCGAAAGAACCGCTGAACGGGCCCAAAAAAGTCACCTTGCAGTTGCGAACGAATGCTATTTTTAAGCCCTTATCTGTCATGACCAGTGAAGGTCCTGGCCCCTGCCGCGAGCTAAAGGAAGCGCTCAATGAACAAGGTGGGCAACATGAACAAAGTGACATTCCCCAACGCCTGCCAGCTGATGCGCTGGCATTTTCACCCGATGGGCTTCGAGGGCAGCATGGACGCCCCCGGCAGCATGATCGCCCGCCTGTTCGACCGGGCCAGCGGCGAAACATTGATCGCCATCGCGGGGATCCCGTGCGCCACGGTGATGAACGCGGCTGATGTGGAGCGCATCATCGAGGCCGTGGAGGATGAATTGGAGAGTTTTGTGCCGCCGGTTTCGTTGCGGGCGTGAGGCGGGGCAACAGGCCGTAGCGGCCCACTCCAACGGT
>NZ_LYSO01000055.1:0-37003 GCF_001728935.1 Pseudomonas sp. AP42 | reverse complement strand
CGGGGCGCCTGAGATCAAAAGCAAGAGCAAGAGCGACTCGCTTCGCATCGTGGTTACCGTCGGCTGCTACAACCTACAAAATTGTGTAGATACTTATGCTGCGATGCGGGCACCTCGGTCATTCAGTTGCACCGAGGTGATGCTATCGCAGGCAAGCCAGCTTCCACGTTAGGTTGGGGGTGCTTAGAAGTTACTCAGCATCCAGGTGCATAGGAGTGATCACTCGGCCGTCTTTCTCGGCCTGCCCCAACTGCGCATCGATGAAGTACACGCGGTCATCTTCCAACTGGCCCTTGTCTACCAGGTAATCCTTGATGGTGCTGGCTCGGTCCTGCCCCAACTGGCGCAGTAGCACGTCACTGCCACTCCAGAACTTGATCACCCCGTCCTTGAGCTTCGCCGAGCGCTCGTCGCTGCCCAGGTCTTTCCATTCGGCCGGTGGTTGCTGTTTGAGACGGGTGCGGTAGATGCCTTCCAGCAAGGGTGCTTTTTCCTTCTCTGGCACTTCAAGCAACGAGGCCTGGGCCGGGACTTTGTCGCCACGGCGCTGGAGGATCTTGTAATAGTTGTATTGGTATTCGCGTTCCAGTCGCTGTGCGGCCAGGAACGGCCCGTCGCTGCTGGCAGCGGCCGTGCCTTCAATTTCCAGGCGCAGGGCAGGGCGTTCTTTCAGCGCCTTGGCCAGGGTGTTCAGAGCGCCTTCGGCGTCTTTGTTCAGCTCACTGGAGCCTGCGGCGAACGACACATTGCCCAAGTCTTCAGAGCCGCCGCCGGTGACCAGCCCGCCAATGAACTTGAAGGGCGCTGTTGCCGCGCGCACCACGAGGTTACGCAGGGTCTGCCACACAATCGGCATCACGCTGAATTGCGGGTTGTTCAGGTCGCCGCTTACCGGCAGTTCGATGGAGATCTTGCCGTCGGAGTCCTTGAGCAGGGCGACAGCCAGGCGAATCGGTAAGTCGACGGCATCGGAGCTGTCGACTTTTTCACCCAATTGCAGTTGCTCGACCACCACTTTGTTTTCAGCCTTCAACTGGCCTTTGGTGATCACGTAGTGCAGATCGAGATTCAGGCGGCCCTTGCGGATGCGGAAGCCTGCGAACTTGCCCGAGTAAGGTGTCAGGTTGGTCAACTCGACACGCTTGAAGCTGGTGGCGATGTCCAACGCGGCCATCGGGTCAAACGGGTTCACGCTGCCTTTGATCGTCACTGGCGCGTAACGGTCCACCTTGCCCTTGATGTCGACGCTGGCCGGTTTGGCCTCGCGGCTGTCGATGGTGCCAATCTGGCCGTTGAGCTGTTGAATCGCGGTGGCAAAGTTGGGCGTGAGGCTAAAGTCGGCAAAGTTGGCCGAACCGTCGTTGATCGCGATCTGGCCGATATGAATGCCCAAGGGCTTGTCGTTACTGGCGGCAGGTTTGGCGGCCGACTTGCTGCTGCTGTCGGCGGGCTGCGGGATCAGCAGGTCGTCGATGTTGGTGGTGCGATCTTCGTTGATCATGAAGCGCGCATACGGCTGCAACAAGTTGACCTTGTCGATCGACAGGCTTTGGCCGTGCTGGTAATTCACGCCTTCGAGCACCAGGCGTTGCCATTTTAGGAAGTCGCGGGTCTTGAGGGTGTCCAGGGTATGCAACTGGTCAACCTGAGCGCGGCCGGTGACCTGAAGGGCCAGTGGCTCGGTGCTTTTGAGGTTCACGTCCAGGTTGCTGCCCAGCATGCCGCTGCGCAATTCCAGGCGAATAAACGGGCTGATATAAGCCTGGGCGACCCGCAGGTCGATGTCCTGGGTGTTCACTTTCAGCTTGGCGCTGACGGGGTTGAGGTTAACCTCGCCGGTTGCCTGGATCTTGCCTTGTTTGCCCAGGCCGGTGTCGATCTTCAAGGCAAAGGGGCTCTGGTTGAGGCTGTCGAAGTTCTGTACGTCGACATTCAACGGGCCCAGTTCCAGCGCGACCGCAGGTTTTACCTGGCGGTCTGCCAGGTGCACCTGATAGTTACGCAGTTGCACATCCTTGAGCAGCACTTGCCACGGCTTGCTCGGTGCCGCCGGTTGCGCCGAAGGCGCGTCGGCAGCGGCTGGCTCCGGTGCCT
Organism: Pseudomonas sp. AP42; assembly: GCF_001728935.1. Lineage (NCBI taxonomy): Bacteria > Pseudomonadati > Pseudomonadota > Gammaproteobacteria > Pseudomonadales > Pseudomonadaceae > Pseudomonas > Pseudomonas sp. AP42. The sequence continues at coordinate 34,909 of NZ_LYSO01000055.1, read as the reverse complement.
TGGCCGGTTTGCTCGGTTGGCTGGCGAACAGTTTCTGCCAATCCAGTTGACCATCGGCCTCACGGGCGGCCCAGGTTTCCAGCTTGTTGCTGCGGATCTTGCCGACAATGACCTGCTGCTTGGCCAGGTCTACCGTGGTTTCGCTGACGTCCAGGCGTTCCAGGCGCGCCAGTGGCCGGCCATCGGGGGCCTTGATAGCGAAGGGGGCGATACTGGCGGCGGTGTTGGTCAGGTTCAGCTCGGTCTCTTTGGCCAGGCTGAATTTGTAGTCAGTGCTGAAGTTGAGCACCCCGTCTTCCAGCACCAGTGGCAGGGCGTCACGCACATACGGCCACCACGCTTTCATCTTGCCGTCGGTAACCTTCAAGGTGCCTTCGGAGGTGATCGGTACCAGGCTGAAGTTGCCTTTCCAGTCGATCTGACCCCCTTCGGGGCCAGCGGCGACCAGGGTCATGTCGGCATTGTCGTCGGGCAAGGTGCTGAGGTTTTTCAGCTCGAAGTCGAGTTCGTCGTAGAGGAATTCGATGGGTTCGCTGGGGCGCAGGTCCTGGAAATGCACGTTACCACCGGCCAGCTTGATGCTGTCGATACGCAGTGGGAACGGCTTGGCATCAGGATCGGCCGGGGTTGGCTCGCTCGGTGGCAGTTTGAACAGCTGCGCCAGGTTCAGTTGGCCGGACTTGTCGAACAGCAGTTCGGTCTTGGGCTTGTCCAGTTGCACATCGGCCAGGTGCAGGGCGCGGGTCCAGAGGCTGTCGATCTGCAGGTTAGCGTAGAGGCGTTCGAAACCCACTTGCTCTTTGCCCGGCTCACCAATCTTCAGGCCCCACAGCGTCAGTTCCAGGCTGAAGGGGTTGAGCTCGATACGCTCGATTCGCGCCGGCACTGTGGCGTAGTTGGCCAACTGTTGGTTGGCAATGCGAAGGGCGATGCCGGGTAATATCAGAAAGCCCAGCAAGCTGTACAAAGCAAGGGCGGTCAACAAGGCGCCTACGGCGCGGATCAATCCTTTGGGCATGGGTGAACGCCATCTATGTCGAACAAGAGTGCCTTGGAGTATGGCACGGGAATTCGGTTCCGAAGAACCGTGGGCGCTGGGAAACTTCCTACAAATGCAGGATCAGGGTCTTCAGCGGAGGCTGTTGGTCCCTGGAAGGAAAGTCGGCCCCAGGTGTCATCACTTGCCACTCGCGCACCGGGCGCCCGGCTTTTTCCGCGCAGCGCAGCACCTGCTCACGCCAGTCCTCCATGCTGACCTTTGCCAAGTTGTTGCAGCAAATCAGCACGCCATTGTTGGCGGTGGCCAGCAGTGCGGGTTTGAGCAGGCTTTGATAGTCGCGCAACAAATCGACGGTGCCGAAAGCGCTCTTGGCCCAGGCGGGAGGATCGAGCAGTACCAGGTCGTACTGGCGCTGTTCCAGGCGCGGATAGCTCGGCAGCTTCTGCCCGCGACGCTGGGTGATGGGCAGGCCTGCCAGTTGGCGAATCGCCGGGAAGTAGTCGGACTGTATGAATTCCATGCTCGGCAACTGCGGGTTGAGTTGGCCGTTTTCACGCCCCACCGCCAGGTTGCCCTCGGCAAAATCCAGGTTGCACACCTCGCGTGCACCGCCCGCAGCCGCGCTCAAACCGACGCCGCAGGTATAGGCGAACAGGTTCAGCACGCTTTTGCCGGCGCTGTGGTCCTTGACCCAGCCACGGGTGTTGCGCAGGTCGAGGAACAGCAGTGGGTCTTGCCCGGCGTGGCGCCCACGCACACGGTAATTGAGGCCCCACTCGTGGCCGACCAGATCTTCCAATGCGCCAGGCTCTGCGCGGTACACCGTGTCTTCGCGGTCGATGCGTGAGTTGCCGCGGGCACGGTCGTTGTACACCAGCAACAATTCCAGGCCCATGTACTGGTTGATCAGTTGGTGCAGGTCCAGCAGGTCTGCCGTTTCCAGCGACTGGTGGAAGCTTTGTACCAGCAATTGCGGACCATAGCGGTCGATGGTCAAGCCGCCGGCGCCTTCCTGGCTGCCGTGGAACAGCCGATAGCAGTCCGTACCCTGGCTGTGCAGCGTGTTGATCAGGTCTTGGCGGTGATCGAGGGCGGCGCGCAGCGCCTGATTCAAGGGAGTCATGGAGCGCGCCTTGCTTGCAGATGAATAAGAAAAAGGGGGCGCGAAGTTTAACAGCTAACCCCGGCCTGCACAGGCCGGGGATTATCCTGGCGCTACCGGTTGAGGCGTTTGTCGATCAAACCGTCCACCACGCTGGGGTCGGCCAGGGTCGAGGTGTCGCCCAGGCTGTCCAGTTCGTTGCAGGCGATCTTGCGCAAGATACGCCGCATGATCTTGCCGGAGCGGGTTTTCGGCAGGGCTGGCGCCCATTGGATCAGTTCCGGTTTGGCGAAGCTGCCAATCTCCTTGCTGACCAACTCCAGCAGGTGCTTTTTCAATTCGTCGCTGGGTTCGACGCCATTCATGGGGGTGACAAACGCGTAAATGCCCTGGCCTTTGACGTCGTGGGGATAGCCCACCACAGCGGCTTCGGCGACCTGGTCATGCAGCACCAGGGCACTTTCCACCTCGGCGGTGCCGATGCGATGGCCCGAGACGTTGATCACATCGTCGATGCGCCCGGTGATCCAGTAGTCGCCGTCTTCATCGCGCCGTGCGCCATCCCCGGTGAAGTAGTAGCCGGGGTAGGGCTTGAAGTAGGTGTCGATCATGCGCTGCGGGTCGCCGTAGACGCTGCGAATCTGCCCCGGCCAGCTGGCCTTGATCGCCAGGACGCCACTGCCGGCGCCACTGATTTCCTTGCCCTGTTCATCGAGCAACACCGGTTGTACGCCGAACATGGGCTGTGTCGCGCAGCCCGGTTTGATGCGCTGGGCGCTGACCAGCGGGCTGAGCATGATGCCGCCGGTTTCGGTCTGCCACCAGGTATCGACAATCGGGCAGCGCTGTTCGCCGACGGCGTTGAAATACCAGTCCCAGGCTTCCGGGTTGATCGGCTCACCGACGCTGCCCAGCAGGCGCAGGCTGGCGCGGGACGTGCTCTGCAACGGGCCGTGGCCTTCACGCATCAGGGCGCGCAGGGCGGTGGGCGCGGTGTAGAAGATATTCACCTGGTGTTTATCGATGACCTGCCAGAAGCGCGAACTGTCCGGATAACTCGGCACGCCTTCGAACATCAGCGAGGTGGCGCCATTGGCCAGCGGGCCATACACGATATAACTGTGGCCGGTGACCCAGCCCACGTCGGCGGTGCACCAGAACACTTCGCCCTCTTGGTAGTCGAGCACGTACTTGAAGGTCATCGCCGCTTGCAGCAGGTAGCCAGCGGTGGTGTGCAGCACGCCTTTGGGTTTGCCGGTGCTGCCGGAGGTATAGAGGATGAACAGTGGGTCTTCGGCGTCCATCGGCTCGGGTGGGCAGTTGTCGCTGGCGGCGTCCAGGGCGGCTTGGTACTTGAGGTCGCGGCCTTCGTGCCAAGTCACGCTCGCTCCGGTGCGCTCCACCACCAGTACCGTGCTGACGTTCGGGCAACTGGCCAGGGCTTTGTCGACGTTCTGCTTCAGTGCCACGGGCTTGCCACCGCGTACGCCCTCGTCGGCGGTGATCACGGTGCGGCAATCGGCGTCGAGAATGCGGTCACGCAGGGCGTCCGGGGAGAAACCCCCAAACACCACCGAGTGCACCGCGCCGATTCGCGTGCAGGCCAGCATGGCGTAGGCTGCTTCGGGAATCATCGGCATGTAGATGCACACGCGATCACCTTTGCTCACGCCACGGCTTTTCAAGACGTTGGCCAGGCGGCTGACGTTTTGGTGCAGTTGACGGTAAGTAATCGTGCAGGATTTTGACGGATCATCGCCTTCCCAGATGAAGGCCGGCTGATCGGCGCGCTGCGCCAGGTGGCGGTCGATGCAGTTGTAGCTGACATTCAACTGACCACCGGTAAACCATTGGGCGGCACCGGTGTGGATGTCTGACTGCTGGACGCTGTGCCAGGGTTTTATCCAGTCGAGAAAGCCCTTGGCCTGTTCGGCCCAGAAGGTGTCTGGCTGCTCGATAGATTGGCGATAGAGGCGCTGGTAGTCCTCTTGACTGAGTTGCGCAGCCCGGCGGACGGCATCGGCGGTGGGAAAGGTGCTGATATCGAACATGAGCGCTCCTTATTCTTGTTTTTGCGACAAGTCATAAAGATGCACCCTGAGGCGGGAGGGTTCAAGGCCAACGTCCAAACCGACGTTGGCCTTGAATGCACGGCTTCAGCCGCGGTGACGACCACGGAAGTAGTTGATCAGGCCCTGGGTCGAAGCATCTTCGGCCAAGGTTTCTTCGGCGCCGGTCAGGCGGTTGTACACGCCTTTGCCCAGCTCTTTGCCCAGTTCAACGCCCCATTGGTCGAAGGCATTGATGCCCCACACCACGCTCTGCACGAACACCTTGTGTTCATACATCGCCACCAATGCGCCCAGGCGACGCGGGCTGATACGCTCGACCACCAGGGTGTTGCTCGGACGGTTGCCCGGGATCACCTTGTGCGGTGCCAGCTTCTGTACTTCGGCTTCCGGCAGGCCCTTCTCACGCAGCTCGGCTTCGGCCTCGCTGCGGGTCTTGCCGAGCATCAGCGCCTGGCTCTGGGACAGGCAGTTGGCGTACAGCCACTGATGGTGGTCGGACACCGGGTTGAAGCTGACGATCGGTACGATGAAGTCGGCCGGGATCAGCTGAGTCCCTTGGTGCAGCAACTGATGGTAAGCGTGCTGGCCGTTGCAGCCCACGCCGCCCCAGATCACCGGGCCGGTATCGGTGGACACGGGCGTGCCGTCCTGGCGCACACTCTTGCCGTTGGATTCCATGTCCAGCTGCTGCAAATGCTTGGTGATGTTACGCAAGTAGTGGTCGTACGGCAGGATCGCATGGCTCTGCGCACCCCAGAAGTTGCCGTACCACACGCCCAGCAAGCCCAGCAGCACGGGCATGTTGGCTTCGAACGGTGCGTTCAGGAAGTGCTGGTCCATGGTGTAGGCACCCGACAGCAGTTCCTTGAAGTTGGACATGCCGATGGCCAAAGCAATTGGCAAGCCGATGGCCGACCACAGCGAGTAGCGCCCACCGACCCAGTCCCACATTGGGAAAATGTTCTCTTCGCGGATACCGAACGCCACGGCCGCGGCATTGTTGCTCGAGACGGCGATGAAGTGGCGATACAGCTCGGCTTCCGAACCCCCCTGGGCCAGGTACCAGGCGCGGGCGGCCTGGGCGTTTTTCAGGGTTTCCAGGGTGTTGAAGGATTTGGACGAGACGATAAACAGCGTGGTCTCGGCGCGCAGCTTCATGGTCAGTTCGTGGAACTCACTGCCGTCGATGTTCGCCAGGTAGTGGCAACGCACGCCTTTGTGGGCGTAGGACAGCAAGGCCTCGGAGACCAGCTCCGGGCCGAGGAACGAGCCACCGATGCCAATGTTCACCACGTCGGTGATCGGCTTCTCGGTGTAGCCACGCCACAGGCCGTCGTGGATACGGCCGACCAGGTCAGTGATCTGGTTCAGCACTTTGTGCACGTCCGGCATGATGTTCACGCCGTTGACCGACAGCTTGTCGCCCACCGGGCGGCGCAGGGCGGTGTGCAGGGCAGGGCGGCCCTCCGAGGAGTTGACCGGTTCGCCAGCGTACTGCGCGTCGATCGCCGCCTTGAGATTGACTTCCTTGGCCAGGCCCACCAGCAGGTCGCGGGTTTCGCTGGTGATCAGGTTTTTCGAGTAATCGAGGAAAAGTCCGCAGCTGCTCAAGGTGAACTGGGAAAAACGCTGAGGATCGGCATTGAACGCCTCGCGCATGCTGAAATCCTGCATGGCTTGGCGATGTTGAACAAGCGCTTGCCAGGCGGGCAGCGCGGTAACGTCATGAGGGGTGCGGTAGTACGCCATCGCTGCGGGTTTCCTTTTTATTACGGGGACTGCCTTTAGGACACTTCAAAGCCCGGAACATCCAGTCTTATCGCAAGGACTGGGTTCCAGACAGCGCTAACCATAGCGCAGGGCAGTTACATTAAACCTAGCGTGTGGATATGTCTTGGCTTTGTCTGCGCTGTGGCCGGTACTTTTTTATACCGGCACAGCCGTCGGGGCAACAGGTTGAGGGTAAAGCGGGGTCAGGCGAGGTTCAGGTGCAGGTTATCGATCAGACGTGTAGCCCCCAGGTAAGCGGCGACCAGGATCACCACATCACGATCTTCAGCCGTGGCCGGGCGCAGATGCACGCCTTGGCGCACTTCCAGGTAGTCCATGCGCAGCCCTGCGGCTTCAATCTGCTGGATGTGCTCGGCGCGAAGCCTGGCGAAATCATGATCGCCGCCTTTGATGGCCGTGGCGATCTGGCTGAGCGCGCGGTACAGCACTGGCGCGACCGCCCGTTGCTCCTCGCTGAGGTAACCGTTGCGTGATGAAAGCGCGAGGCCGTCCTCGGCGCGCACGGTGGGCTCGCCGATGATCTGGATCGGCATGTTCAGGTCGCGGACCATGGCGCGGATCACCGCCAACTGCTGGTAGTCCTTCTGGCCAAATACGGCCATGTCCGGTTGGACCATGTTGAACAGCTTGCTGACCACCGTGGCCACGCCTTCGAAGTGCCCTGGGCGGCTGGCACCGCACAAGCCTTCAGACAGTTGTGGCACGCTGACACGGGTCTGGCCGTTCATGCCATCGGGGTACATTTCCTCCACCGTGGGCGCAAACAGCAGGTTGCAACCGGCCTGCAGGAGTTTTTCCTGGTCGGCGGCCAATGTGCGCGGGTATTTGTCCAGGTCTTCGCCAGCGCCGAATTGCAGCGGGTTGACGAAAATGCTCGCCACCACAAAATCCGCTTGCTGCGCGGCCTTGGTCACCAGGGTGGCGTGGCCGCTGTGCAGGTTGCCCATGGTGGGCACAAAGCCGATGCGTTTGCCGGCGTTGCGGGCGTGGGTTACGGCGGCCCGCAGTTCGCGGACGGTTTTAACGGTGTTCATGCCGAGAACCCGTGTTCAATAGCTGGGAACGTCACGTTTTTGACTTCGCTGACGTAGGCGCTCAGGGCGGCGTGGATGCTGTCCTGGCCGGCCATGAAGTTCTTCACGAACTTAGGCACGTGGCCGGTGATCGACAGGCCGAGCATATCGTGCAGGACCAGCACCTGGCCGTCGGTGGCTGCACCTGCGCCAATCCCGATTACGGGCACTTTGACGGCCTGGGTGATTTCGGCAGCCAGTTCGCTCGGCACGCACTCCAGCAGAATCATCGCCGCACCGGCTTGTTCCAGGGCGATGGCATCGGCGCGCATCTGGCGGGCCTGGGCTTCGTTGCGGCCCTGGACCTTGTAGCCACCGAGGATATTGACCGACTGCGGCGTCAGGCCCATGTGTGCGCACACTGGCACGCCGCGCTCGGCCAGCAGCCGGATCGACTCGGCCAGCCACACGGCACCTTCGACTTTGATCATGTGTGCGCCGGCCTGCATCAGCTTGCCGGCGTTCAGGAAGGTTTGCTCAAGGGTGGCGTAACCCATGAACGGCAGGTCGGCGATGATAAAGGCGCCATCGTTGCCACGCTTGACGCTGGCGGTGTGGTAGGCCAGTTCATCGGTGGTTACGGGCAGCGTGCTGTCATTCCCTTGAAGAACCATGCCCAGGGAGTCGCCCACCAGCAGCACTTCGACGCCAGCCTGGCAGCTGGCGTGGGCGAAAGTGGCGTCATAGCAGGTCAGCATGGTGATTTTTTCACCTTTGAGCTTGAGGCTCTGCAAGGTGGTCAGGGTAATGTCTGGCATGAAAAGGGTCCTCGTTCAGGCGCTTGGAAACAGCGAGTAACGCGCGTGAGTCTTCGTTTATACAGGCGCACTGTCTTGAAAGCAGTGCTTATAAGGCCTGGATTGCGCCCTGTCGCGCCGGGTTGGCGGCAGCGGGACGCCTATAGTCGTGAGGAGGACACGGGAAGTCAATTGGATGTGTTACCGCATTGTTACGATGGCGGTGTTACCGCTGTTACTGAAGCGATTGCGCAACGTGCGCGGTATTACGGCAGAGAAGATCAAAGGTGGGAGCTGGCTTGCCTGCGATGGCATCCACTCGGTGTGGCTGATACACCGAGTCGCTTGCATCGCAGGCAAGCCAGCTCCCACATTGACCGAGTCATTCTTGCGGGAGGCGTTCCAGGCCGACGAACGGGCAAGCGGTGAGCAGGTCGCTCAAACGCTGGCCGTCAGGCAGCTGCAGGTCGGCTGGCGCTAGCTCAGCCAACGGATACAGCACAAACGCGCGCAGATGCATCTGGTAGTGCGGCACCTTCAGGCGCGGCTCGTCGATCAGGCGATCACCGAACAGCAGGATATCCAGGTCCAAGGTGCGTGGGCCCCAGCGTTCCAGGCGTTCGCGGCCCTGATCGTTCTCGATGGCTTGCAGCGCATTGAGCAGGTCCATTGGCGCCAAGTGACTGTCCAACGCCGCAACGGCGTTGGTGTAACGCGGTTGGCCTGGCAGCAATGAATCGCTTTGATAGAAGGCGGACACACCGGCGAGCTGGGTGCCAGGCAGTTGCGCCAGCGCCTCGATCGCGCTGCGCAATTGTTGGTGCGGGGCAGCCAGGTTGCTGCCCATGCCGATGTAGATACGTTCCACGTTTATTCGCCCGCAGCGCCCGAGGCATCGGCACTGCTGCGTTTACGCTTGGTGCCGCTGCGGCGACGCTTTTTCGGGCCTTCGCCGGCGCTATCGCCTTTGCTGCCCAGTTCACGAATCATTTCGCGGCGCTGGCTGTCATTGGCGTCCTGATAGTCGGTCCACCATTCACCCAGGCCATCGGTCTGCTCGCCCGCGCTTTCACGCAGCAGCAGGAAGTCGTAGCCGGCACGGAAGCGCGGGTTGTCCAGCAACAGATCGGCGCGCTTGCCGCTGCGGCGTGGCAGGCGCTCCTGCATGTCCCAGATTTCGCGGATCGGCATGGTGAAACGTTTGGGGATAGCGATGCGTTGGCACTGTTCGGCGATCAACTCGTGAGCCGCTTCCTGCATGGCCGGGATCGGCGGCATGCCACGGTCCTGCAAGCGCAGTACGCGTTTTGGCAGGGCCGGCCACAACAAGGCGGCAAACAAGAACGCCGGGGTCACCGGTTTGTTCTGCTTGATGCGCAGGTCGGTGTTGATCAAGGCTTCGCTGATCAAAGTGTGGGTGTACGTTGGGTTGTACTCCAAGGCCTCGGCGCTGGCCGGGAACAATGGGTCGAACAACTGCAGGTCCACCAGCATTTCAAAGGTGTCGGCGGCGTAGCCCGACATGAACAGCTTGAGCACTTCTTCAAACAGGCGTGCCGAGGGGATTTCCCGCAGCATCGGCGCCAGTTCGCGAATCGGCGCGGCGGTGTGCTTTTCGATGCCAAAGTTGAGCTTGGCGGCGAATCGCACGGCGCGCAGCATGCGCACCGGATCTTCCTGGTAGCGCTGCGTTGGGTCGCCGATCAGGCGGATCAGGTTGTTGCGAATGTCGTGTACGCCGTTGGCGTAATCGAGGATGCGCTCGCTGACCGGGTCGTAATACAAGGCGTTGATGGTGAAGTCGCGGCGTTGCGCGTCCTCTTCCAAAGTGCCATAGACGTTATCGCGCAGGATGCGCCCGCTCTCGTTGCGGGAAGACTGGTTGGTGTCTTCCTCTTCATCGTTTTGCGGGTGACCGGCGCGGAAGGTCGCGACCTCAATGATTTCGCGACCAAAGTGGATATGCACCAGCTTGAAGCGCCGGCCGATGATTCGTGCATTACGAAACTCGGCGCGCACTTGTTCAGGCGTGGCGCTGGTGGCGACGTCGAAATCCTTGGGCGTGATGTTGAGCAACATGTCGCGTACGCAGCCACCCACCAGGTAGGCCTGGTAGCCGGCGTTCTGCAAACGTTCGACGATGTTCACTGCATAACGGCTGAATTGAGCGCGCTGCAGCGAATGCTGGCTGCTATTGAGCACTTCAGGCGTGCTGCGTTTGTGTTGCGTTCGACGCAAGGGAGAACGGAATGACTGGAACAACTTCTTCAGCATGGGATGCACTGTTTGAAGGAATGTTCGGCCATAACGAAGAATGACCGCATGATGGGCGGGGATTCTAGCATTTAGTCGGGGGATGGTGTAGGAACAAGCTAAAGGCATTGCGCCATAAGCGTTTGAAGGTCAAATCCCGGAAACTACAAGGGGAGCCGAAGCTCCCCCAGAAGTAGTTGCGTGCTCTATTTTTATTATTGATGTCGGGCTTCTTGTTTTTGTTGATCGCCCTCGCCATGAAGCTTTACCTTCATGACACTCCCAATCGGGAGTCAAGAGCAAACGGATTGCTTTGGTCGCTGTGTTGCTGATCTACGATCCAACCAGTTCAGGCTCTGCCTTAGGGCAGTTTTTGTTGTTCTCGGCCTGGTTGCGGGGCAAGCCCCAAATGCAACGCCTCTCCAAAAGAATCAGTTAGCTGCGCCTCCGCCGTGTTGTTTTTGTTATGCGTGAGTCGATTCGTCTTATTTTTATTGTCTTGTACAAAGCTTGTTATTGTTTTTGTACTAAGCATATAGCAGGGTGCGTGCCAACTTTTGCGCCGACCAGCAAAACCGGGGGGTTGGGCTGGTTTCGCCGGTTTGAGGGCCAAAAAAAAGCCGGGGCTTCGTTACCGTAAGCCCCGGCTTTTGTTACGTGAAAAGTCAGCGGTAACAGTTTTTTCACATCAACAGGTGTTACCTGTGGGGCTGCGCCCTCAGCTTTCGCTGGCCACCCCGGTCTTGCGCCGTGGAATGCCCAGGCGCTGGCGCCGTTCCCACAGGCATTTGCGACTCACGCCCAGCTTGCGTGCCAGCTCGGTCTCGGTCATGTGGTCCTGATGCTCGAGCACGAAGTGCTGGAAGTAGTCTTCCAGTGACAAATCTTCCGTCGGTTCATGGCTGGTATTGCTGGCTCCGCCCTGCTGCGGGGCCAGGCCGATGAAGTCGTCGTCATCCAGGTCACTGAGTTCGATGTCGATGCCCAGCAACTCGGCGGAAATCTCCGGGCTCTCGGACAGGATCACGGCGCGCTCGACGGCGTTCTCCAGCTCACGCACGTTCCCTGGCCACGAGTAGTGACGGATCGCCTGCTCGGCGTCCGCGGCAAACTTCAGGTCGGTGCGCTCAATGCGCGCGCCTTGACGCAACAGGAACGCGTTGGCGATTTCGTTTACGTCGGCGCCACGCTCGCGCAGGGCCGGCAGTTTGAGCGCGATGACATGCAGGCGGTAATACAAGTCCTCACGGAACTGACCGATCTTGGCCAGGCTCTTGAGGTCTCGGTGTGTCGCTGCGATCAATCGAACATCGACCTTCTGCGATTGCACCGAACCGACGCGGCGAATTTCGCCTTCCTGCAGCACGCGCAGCAACCGCGCCTGGGCTTCCAGGGGCAGCTCGCCAATTTCATCGAGGAATAAAGTGCCGCCGTCCGCGGCTTCCACCAGGCCCGCACGCCCGGCGCTGGCGCCGGTGAACGCGCCTTTCTCGTGGCCGAACAGCTCGGACTCGATCAGGGATTCGGGGATCGCCGCGCAGTTCACCGAGATCATCGGTGCTTTGGCACGCTTGGACAGGTTGTGCAGGGCGCGGGCCACCAGTTCTTTACCGGTGCCCGATTCGCCCTGGATCAATACATTGGAGTCGGTCGGCGCCACTTTGCGGATCTTGCTGTACAAGTCCTGCATCGGTGGGCAGGAGCCGATGATGCCGATCTCGCCGTTGCTGTTGTCGACACCCGGTTTTTCGCCGGCGCTGGCCTTGCCGGTGGGGCGTTGCTCGGCAGGCGCGCTGCTGGCCGACACGCGGTCACGCAGGATGCGGGCCACGGCCTGGAGCATCTCATCGTGATCGAAAGGCTTGGCGATGTAGTCCACCGCGCCCATCTTCATCGAGTCCACCGCCGAACGCAGGCTGGCGTAGCTGGTCATGATCAGCACCGGGGTGCCCTGGCCCAGCTTGATCAGCTCGGTGCCCGGGGCGCCGGGCAGGCGCAGGTCGCTGACAATCAGGTCGAACGTGGGAATGCTGAATCGCTCTTGGGCTTCCTGCACCGAGCCGGCTTCGCTGACCTGGTACTGATTACGTTCAAGCAGGCGTCGCAAGGCAGAGCGGATAATGGTTTCGTCTTCGACGATCAAAATGTGCGGCATTGATTCAATTCTCTCGACGGTCTCAGTTCACAGCGGACGTCGCTTCGACATGACGCGGCAAGGTCACCCGGATACGGGTGCCGCGTTGGCTTTGTGTGTCAGCCGGGCTGTCGATGGTGATTTGTCCATAATGCTCTTCAACGATGGAATAGACCAGTGCAAGGCCCAGACCGGTACCTTCACCGGGGTCCTTGGTGGTGAAGAAGGGTTCGAACAATCGGTCCATGATGTTCTGTGGAATGCCGCTGCCTTCGTCTTCCACGATCAGGTCGACCGTGTGCTCGAAAGCCTCGCTCTTGACGCGTACAGCACTGCCAGCCGGCGACGCGTCGCGGGCGTTGGACAGCAGGTTGATCAGCACCTGGGCCAGGCGTTGTGAGTCGCCATCGACCCAATGGTCCGGATCGCACAGGTTAAAGAACTGTACTTCGAAATTGCGCCGGTTCAAGGCCAACAGCCCAATGGCATCCTGCGCCACTTCTGCCAGGCACACCGCTTCGTCCTGATTTTGATGGGCGCCGGAGTGGGCAAAGCTCATCAGCGACTGGACGATGCGTGAAACCCGCTTGGTCTGTTCGAGGATCTGCCCGCTGATTTCGGTGATTTCCCCATCTTCTTCGCGCTCTTCGCGCAGGTTTTGCGCCAGGCAGGCGATACCGGTGATCGGGTTGCCGATTTCATGGGCCACGCCGGCCGCCAGGCGCCCGATACTGGCCAGGCGTTCGGAGTGCACCAGCTTGTCTTCGAGCATTTGTGTATCGGTCAGGTCTTCCACCAGCAGCACCAGGCCGCTGTTACCCGGTGCCAAGGGTTCATCGATGGCGGCTTTGTGCAAGTTGAGCCAGCGGGTCTGGCCGTCGAGGGCCAAGTGTTGCTTGTGCAAGTGCTCGTCCGGCAGGTTGATGAAGCCTTGCAGCAGCTCTTTCCATGGATCGCCCAGGGTGTTGAGGCGTGAACCCACCACCCGTTGGGCGGCGATGCCGGTGAGTTCTTCCATGGCCTTGTTCCACATCAGGATTTCCTGGTCTTTGGCCAGGGAACACACGCCCATCGGCAGCTCCTGCAGGGTCTGGCGGTGGTAACGGCGCAGGGCGTCGAGTTCGGCGGCCAGGCCTGTGAGGCGTGAGTGGTAATCCTCCAGCCGGCTTTCGATGAAGTGGATGTCTTCGGTAACGTAGTTTTCGCCACCGGCCTTATAGGGCAGGAAGGTTTCCACCATGTCCTGGGACACGCTCGGCCCCATCAACCCGGACAGGTTGGCCTCGATACGGTCACGCAGGCGGCGCAGGGCATAGGGCCGGCGCTCGTCAAACGGCAGATAGAGGTCGCGCAGCGCCTGTTCGACTTCCTTTTGTGCGGCCTTGGCGCCCAGGGGCTTGGCCAGTTGCGTGGCGAACTCCTGGGGCGAGGCTGCATGCAGTTCGCGGCGTTGCGGGCGGCGCACGTTGTCCACCGCGCAGGCTTCGGCGGCGCTGGTTTCTTCGGCGCTGGCGTTGGTGAACAGCGAGATCAGGGTAAACATCAGTACGTTGGCGGCCAGCGAGGCGATGGCGGCCATGTGCCAACTGGTGTCGTCCAGCACGTAGATCATGTTCAGCAACGGGATATAGAAGCCCTGCAGGTTGCCGACCAGCGGTAGCAGCATGGTCACGGTCCACACCAGGATCCCGGCCAGCAGCCCAGCAATAAAGCCACGTCGATTGGCGGTCGGCCAGTACAGCACCGACAACACGCCCGGCAGGAACTGCAAGGTGGCGACAAACGCGACAATGCCCAGGTTGGCCAGGTCTTGCCCGGCGCCCAGCAGCAGATAAAACGCGTAGCCGGCCATGATGATCGCGACGATCAGCGCACGCCGGGTCCATTTCAACCAACGGTAGATATTGCCCTCCGCCGGCGGCTGGTACAGCGGCAGTACCAAGTGGTTGAGCGCCATGCCCGAGAGTGCCAGGGTGGTGACGATGATCAACCCGCTGGCTGCCGACAACCCCCCGACATACGCCAGCAGCGCCAGGGCCGGGCTGTTGGCAGCAATACCGATGCCCAGGGTGAAATACTCGGGGTTGGTGGTGGCCCCCAGTTTCAGGCCGGCCCACAGGATCAGCGGCACTGCCAGGCTCATCAGCAACAGGAACAGCGGCAAGCCCCAGCTGGCGCTGACCAGCGAGCGCGGGTTGAGGTTCTCGGTGAAGGTCATGTGGTACATGTGCGGCATCACGATCGCCGAGGCGAAGAACACCAGCAGCAGCGTACGCCATGGGCCTTCCTGCAAGGGGGTATGCAAGGCGGCGAGGGCGGTCTGGTTTTGCAGCAGCCACAGCTCCAGCTGTTGCGGCCCGTCGAATACGCCGTAGAGCGCATAAAGGCCAACGCCGCCGATGGCGATCAGCTTGATGACCGACTCAAAGGCAATCGCAAACACCAGGCCCTGGTGTTTCTCACGGGTGGCGATATGGCGAGAACCAAAGAAGATGGTGAACAAGGTGATCAGCGCGCAGAACGCCAGGGCAACCCGATGCTGCACGGGCTCGCGGGTCAGGATGCTGATGGAGTCGGCCACCGCCTGGATCTGCAGGGCCAGCAGGGGCAGCACGCCGATCAGCATGAAGATGGTGGTCAGCGCGCCGGCCCAGGTGCTGCGAAAGCGAAAGGCAAACAGGTCGGCCAGGGAAGACAGCTGGTACGTCCGGGTGATTTTCAGGATCGGGTATAGCAGCACCGGTGCCAGCAGGAACGCGCCCGACACCCCAAGATAACTGGAGAGAAAGCCGTAGCCGTACTGATAGGCCAACCCCACCGTGCCGTAGAACGCCCAGGCACTGGCGTACACGCCCAAGGATAGGGTGTAGGTCAACGGATGGCGAATGATCGCCCGCGGAATCATTCCGCGCTCACTGATCCAGGCCACGCCGAATAACGCAGCCAGGTAGGCGGCGCTGATCAGCAGCATCTGGGTGAGACTAAAGCTCATCGGCATCTTTTTGGCTCTGCAGGATGAAGGTCACGACGATCAGGATCAGCCATAGCAGATAAGGGCGATACCAGGCGCCCGTGGCGTCGATCCACCAATCCATGATGGCGGGGGAGAACAGGTAGATCCCGACGACCAGCAGCAGGACCAAACGATAGATGTACATGTTGGCCTCTGATTAAAAATCTGCCGCGATGTTAACGGATGGCTGGCAACCTGCAAGCGCCTTCAACTCAATTGCGCTTCGGCCAGGGTCAGTGTGCGCGGGATGCGGGTGGCGTCCCAGTGCGCAATGCCCCAATCCAGCAGTTCTCGGGGGCTGGCGTACAGCAGTTGCGCGTCGGGCTGTTGGCCAAGGGCGCGCAGTGCTCTGAGCAGCAAAGGCGTGGCCTGGTCGGCTGTCAACGGTGGAGAGCGGTAGGACTTGCCCAGTTTGTTGCCGTCCGGCTGCACGATCAGCGGAACATGCAGGTAACGGGGTTGGCGCAGGCCGAGCAGCTCTTGCAAATAAAGCTGGCGCGGCGTGGAATCGAGCAGGTCGGCGCCGCGCACGATATCGGTGACCCCTTGCCAGGCGTCGTCGAGCACCACCGCCAGTTGGTAGGCGTAGAGGCCGTCGCGGCGACGGATGATGAAGTCGCCGGCATCGCGGCCCAGATGCTGCCGGAACTCGCCCTGCACACGGTCGGTAAAGTGGTATTCCAGCTCGGGCACGCGCAGGCGGATGGCGGCGTCTTGCTGGTTGTGGCCGGCATTGCGGCACAAGCCTGGGTAAATCCCGTTGTAGGGCTCCAACTGCTTGCGCGAGCAGGTGCAGGCGTAGGCCAGGCCGTGGTTGAACATATCGTTCAGCACTTTGGCGTAGGCATCATGCCGCTCGCTCTGGCGAACCAGTTCGCCATCCCATTCAAAGCCGTAGCTTTCCAGCGCATGCAGAATCGCCGCCTGGGCGCCGGGCTCTTCACGGGGAGGGTCGAGGTCTTCCATGCGCATCAACCAACGGCCCTGGTGGGCGCGTGCATCGAGGTAGGAGGCCAGGGCGGCAACCAGGGAGCCAAAGTGCAAATGGCCGCTGGGCGTGGGGGCGAAGCGCCCGATATAAGTAGAGGCTGTCATGGCCCGGATACTACTGCATAACCGGTAAACGCCAGAAACAAAAATGGAGCGTTCGCACGCTCCATTCGTTCAGATCGGCAGGGTTACTTGCCGACCTGTTTTTCCTTGATTTCAGCCAAGGTCTTGCAGTCTACGCACAGGTCCGCGGTTGGGCGGGCTTCCAGTCGGCGAATACCGATTTCGACGCCGCAGGATTCGCACCAGCCGTATTCTTCGTCTTTGATCAGTTGCAGGGTCTTGTCGATCTTCTTGATCAACTTGCGCTCGCGGTCGCGGGCGCGCAGTTCGAGGGCGAACTCTTCTTCCTGGCTGGCACGATCGGCCGGGTCAGGGAAGTTGGCCGCTTCATCCTTCATATGGTCAACCGTACGGTCGACTTCC
This sequence comes from Pseudomonas sp. AP42, assembly GCF_001728935.1. NCBI lineage: Bacteria > Pseudomonadati > Pseudomonadota > Gammaproteobacteria > Pseudomonadales > Pseudomonadaceae > Pseudomonas > Pseudomonas sp. AP42. Next base: position 18,258 of record NZ_LYSO01000055.1, on the reverse strand, counting down.
TGCATCAAGTCCTGTTTCCACTTGTTGAGGATCTTGGTGAAGTGGTCGCGCATGGGCTCGCCCATGTACTCCTCGCCCTTTTTTTCGACATAGGGTTCGAAGCCGCCGAGGCCTTGAGTATGCTGTTGCTTTGCTTGGGTGGACATGAATAGACCGCCTCTCACTCTTCTAATCCATTGCGCAGGATTGCAACGTCACCGACACCTGCCGGCCCTGCGGCTGCAAGCGGGCGAACTTACCAGATAGATTCAGGGTGCGCTACTCCCGGTTGTCGAGGTCCAGGGCAAAGGGGATGCAAACCGCAGCAGCCCGCCATGACTGGGTATGTATCGCCTCGAATGTTGATTTTAGCTGTTTTACGAGCGCGCGCAGGGTGCACTTGCAGCCCCAATCAGGCAATAGAGCATGTTTTACCGTGAGGGTTCGGTAGAATCCAGATTTTGTCCTCACCGTCTAAGGAAGGCTAATGGCTCAGCCCTACAGTGCGCGCAGTCGCGCCATCGAACCTTTTCATGTCATGGCGTTACTGGCGCGTGCCAATGAGCTGCAGGCCGCCGGTCACGACGTGATCCATCTGGAAATCGGCGAGCCGGATTTCACCACCGCCGAGCCGATCATCCAGGCCGGTCAAGCCGCGTTAGCAAACGGTAAAACCCGCTACACCGCCGCCCGCGGCCTGCCCGAGTTGCGCGAAGCCATCAGCGGTTTCTACCAGCAACGCTACGGTTTGAGCATCGACCCGCAGCGTATTCTGATCACCCCCGGTGGCTCCGGCGCGTTATTGCTGGCCAGCAGTTTGCTGGTGGATCCGGGTAAGCATTGGCTGCTGGCGGACCCAGGCTACCCCTGTAACCGACACTTCCTGCGCCTTGTGGAAGGCGCGGCGCAGTTGGTGCCGGTCGGCCCGGACGTACGCTACCAGTTGACCGCTGACCTGGTGGCCAGGCATTGGGACCAGGACAGTGTTGGCGCACTGGTGGCATCGCCGGCCAACCCCACCGGCACGATCCTCACCCGGGACGAGTTGGCTGGGCTGTCGGGCGCCATCAAGGCGCGCAACGGGCACCTGGTGGTCGACGAGATTTATCACGGCCTCACCTACGGCACGGACGCCGCCAGCGTGCTGGAAGTCGATGACGACGCCTTTGTCTTGAATAGTTTTTCTAAGTATTTCGGCATGACCGGCTGGCGCCTCGGTTGGCTGGTGGCGCCGTCTGAAGCGGTGGGTGAACTGGAGAAATTGGCGCAGAACCTCTACATCAGTGCGCCAAGCATGGCTCAGCATGCCGCGTTGGCCTGTTTCACCCCGCAAACCCTGGAGATCCTGGAGCAGCGCCGTGCCGAGTTTGGCCGCCGTCGTGACTTCCTGCTGCCCGCCCTGCGTGAGCTTGGGTTCGGTATCGCGGTGGAACCCGAAGGTGCCTTCTATCTGTATGCCGATATCAGCGCGTTCGGCGGCGATGCCTTCGCGTTTTGCCGGCATTTCCTCGAAACCGAGCATGTGGCCTTTACGCCCGGGTTGGATTTCGGTCGCCACCAGGCGGGCCATCACGTGCGGTTTGCCTACACGCAAAACCTCGATCGGCTGCAAGAAGCGGTGGAGCGGATCGCCCGTGGTTTGCGGAGCTGGCAAGGCTGATGCGTTTTAATCCTCCTCTTGAAGAAGGGCGGCTGATCCGCCGCTACAAGCGCTTTCTCACCGATATCGAAACCGTTACCGGCGAGTTGCTCACCATTCACTGCCCTAACACCGGTTCGATGCTCAACTGCATGGTCGAAGGTGGCCAGGTCTGGTTCAGCCGTTCCACGGACCCCAAGCGCAAGTTGCCGGGCACCTGGGAGATTGCCGAAACGCCTCAGGGCCGGCTGGCGTGTGTCAACACCGCGCGTGCCAATCAGTTGGTGGAAGAAGCCTTGCTGGCCGGTGTGATCACTGAGCTCAACGGCTTTACTGCGTTGAAGCGTGAGGTGCCTTATGGCCAGGAGAAAAGCCGCATCGACTTTCGCCTGGATTACCCCCAAGGCGCTGCGTTTGTCGAGGTCAAAAGCGTCACCTTGGGCTTTGATGGCAGCTCGGTGGCGGCTTTCCCCGATGCGGTGACCCAGCGCGGTGCCAAGCACTTGCGTGAGCTGGCCCACCTGGCGCGCGACGGTATACGGGCCGTGCAGTTGTATTGCGTGAACCTGTCGGGGATCGACGCGGTGCGCCCGGCGGTGGAAATCGACGCCGGTTATGCGGCAGCGCTACGTGAGGCCAAGGCTGCAGGTGTAGAGGTGTTGGCCTATGGCGTACGGGTCACGCCGCAGGAGATTTACGTCGAACGTCGGCTGAAGGTGCTGCTGGGCGACTAGAGATCGACCCACAATCCCTGTTCGTCTTCGCGGCCGGGCAGGGCGGTGAGGCTTTGGCCTGCGCAAGGCCCGGCGATGCACTCGCCGCTTTCAATCAGGAACAACGCGCCATGGGTGGCGCATTGGATCAGGCTGGCGCTTTCATCGAGGAAGCGATCTGGCTGCCATTCCAGCGGGATGCCGCGATGGGGGCAGCGGTTGAGATAGAAGTACGCAATGCCGTCCCGGCGCACCGCCAACAGCCTGTGGCCATCGATAACAAAACCGCGGCTGCTGTTGGGAGCAAGGTCGCCTGAGGCGCAGAGAAACTTCATTTCAATCCTTAAGTGCCTTGACGTGCAAATGCAAACAATTATCAAATGCCTGCTTCGCCCGTCAGCTGACTGGGTGCTCAATACGATGCATGGCAGCGGTTATCTGTCACATCAATGAGTGCTTGAGTGGCCCTGCCCTAGGAAGGAAACCCTGTTATGCGCTTGAGTACCAGCGCTATTGCGCTTGTTGCCTCACTGCTGATCAACCCTGGGGCGCACGCCTCTGAACTGCCGCAACGCTGGGTCAGTGCCGGCGGTGCGCTGTCGGAATGGGTGACGGCCTTGGGCGGTGAGTCGAAGTTGGTGGGGGTGGACACCACTAGTCTGCATCCGGCGTCGCTCAAGGCCTTGCCGAGCATTGGTTACCAGCGGCAGTTGTCGGCCGAAGGCATTCTCAGCCTGCGCCCGCAAATCCTTGTGGGCACGGAGGAAATGGGGCCGCCGCCGGTGCTGGCGCAGATTCGCAGTGCCGTAGTGCAGGTGGAGATGTTCTCGGCCCAGCCTGACTTGCCCACGCTCAAAGGCAACCTTGAACACTTAGGGAAACTGCTCGGCAGTGAGGCCCAGGCCAGTGCGTTGTTTGCCGGGTATGAGCAGGCGCTGGCGCAGCAAAAAAAGTGGGTGGCCAAGGCCCAGGCTACACAGAAGACTCCAGGCGTGTTGTTGCTGCTCGGTCATGCCGGTGGCAAGCCGCTGATCGCCGGCAAGGACACGGCCGCTGATTGGATGTTGCAGCAGGCTGGGGGGCGTAATCTCGCCACGCATGTGGGCTATAAACCGTTTTCCGTCGAATCGCTGGCGGGTTTGAGCCCTGAGGTGCTGGTGTTTGCCGATCGCGCGCTGACCGGTGACGCGGCGCGCGCAGCCTTGTTCAAGGAAAATCCGATTCTTGCCTCTACGCCGGCAGCCAAGAGCGGCCGCGTCTTTGAGCTGGACGCGACCTTGCTGGTAGGTGGCCTGGGGCCTAGATTGCCGCAAAGCCTGGAGAAACTGTCTGCCGGTTTTTATCCGTCCCAGCCTAAGCCTGCTCCATGACCACTCTGGTTAAGCCAAAAACGCTGTTTATCGGGCTGTCGCTGCTGTGTGTATTAGCGATCTGGCTTTCATTGGCACTGGGGCCGGTCAGCCTGCCGTTAGTGGACACGCTCAGGGCTGCGCTAAAACTGATGGGCGTACCGATTGAGGCCCAGGGTTTGGAGCAGGCCGAGTTGATCCTGGGGCAGATTCGCCTGCCGCGGACCCTATTGGGGCTGGCGGTCGGCGGTGTGCTGGCATTGTCGGGTGTGGCGATGCAGGGGTTGTTCCGCAACCCGCTGGCCGATCCTGGCTTGGTAGGGGTATCCAGCGGTGCCGCGCTGGGGGCGGCGGTGGCGATTGTCGGTGGCTCGTTCTTTGGCGGGCTGCCGGATGCCTTCGGGCCATACCTGTTGTCGCTGTGCGCATTTCTCGGTGGCTTGGGCGTCACGGCGCTGGTCTATCGGCTGGGGCGTCGCAACGGCCAGACCAATGTCGCGACCATGTTGCTTGCTGGCATCGCGCTGACGGCCCTGGCCGGTTCTGCGGTGGGGCTCTTTACCTATCTGGCCGACGACGCCACCTTGCGCACCCTCACGTTCTGGAACCTGGGCAGCCTCAATGGCGCAAGTTACTCGCGGTTGTGGCCCTTGCTGTTGGTGAGTGCGGGCGTGGCGCTGTGGTTGCCGCGCCGGGCCAAGGCGCTGAACGCGCTGCTGTTGGGTGAGTCTGAGGCCAATCATCTGGGTATTGATGTTGAAAGGCTCAAGCGTGAGCTGGTGTTCTGTACGGCTTTAGGCGTTGGCGCTGCAGTGGCGGCGGCGGGCATGATTGGTTTTGTCGGGTTGGTGGTACCCCATCTGGTGCGGTTGCTGGCGGGGCCGGATCATCGGGTGTTGTTACCGGCCTCGGTATTGGCGGGGGCGAGCCTGCTGTTGTTTGCGGACCTGGTGGCGCGCCTGGCGTTGGCGCCGGCGGAACTGCCGATCGGTATTGTCACCGCGTTTATCGGTGCGCCGTTTTTCCTCTATTTATTGTTACGAGGGCGCGCCTGATGTTGCGGGTAGAAGCGTTGCAGATCCGGCGTGGTGGGAAAACCGTGCTGGCCGATATCACCTTGGACCTTTTGCCGGGCGAAGTGCTGGGCGTTCTGGGCCCCAATGGCGCCGGCAAAAGTACCTTGCTTGGGGCGCTGTGCGGGGAGTTGCAGCCGGATCAGGGCAAGGTCTGGCTGGATCAGCAGGCGCTCAAGCACATGACCGGCGCGCAGCGTGCCCAGCGCCTGGCGGTGCTGCCACAATCTTCCACCCTGGATTTTGCTTTTCGTGTCGAAGAGGTGGTGGGCATGGGCCGCTTGCCTCATCAGACCGGGCGAGTGCGCGACGACGAAATCATCAGCGCGGCCCTGCAAGCGGCGGATGTCGGCCACCTGAGTGGCCGCAGTTACCTGGCGTTGTCCGGCGGCGAGCGGCAGCGTGTGCACCTGGCGCGGGTATTGGCGCAGTTATGGCCGGGTGAGGCGGGGCAGACGTTGTTGCTGGACGAGCCCACGTCGATGCTCGACCCTCTGCACCAACACACCACCTTGCAGGCTATTCGACACTTTGCCGACAGAGGCGCTGCGGTGCTGGTTATCCTGCATGACTTGAACCTGGCAGCGCGTTACTGCGACCGGATTCTATTGCTGGAAAACGGCCGCCCCCACGCGTTGGATACGCCCTCGAAAGTCTTGCAACCTGAGCCGCTCAAGGCTGTATTCGGCCTGGATGTGTTGGTACAGCCGCATCCGGAGCGTGGGCATCCGCTGATCATTGCGCGCTGAGGCCGGTTAATTCGCGGGCAAAAAAAGACCCGGCAAGAGCCGGGTCAAATAACCGTGATTAGCCTGATGAGGAGATAATCTGAGAGTCCGAACCAATGGTCTTTCAGTTATCGGCTGATCTCGCGACCAGTTGTGATAATCATAACGATTCTCATTTGAGAGTCAACATTTGTTTTTCTGCCTCATCCAGTTTTTCTCAAACGCTCGTTTGTAATGCCCGTAAACATTGGGTTTGAGTGCCGCTTTAGTTCTTCTGATGCACTGAAATCGCTTCCAGCTGACGGTTCAAGGCCTCCTTGCGCTCCGCGGGTATGTCGTTCCAGTGCACATCCATCAATGCCCCTTCAATCGCATACAGCAGAACCTTCGAGGCTCGAAACCCGCGCGTGCGCACGGCTCGGTAGGCATCGACCGCCCCCAGCCGACGCAAGTCGGACGCGCTGTGGATGCCCACCGCATGCAGCCACTGCGCTGACGTCTTGCCAAGGTTTTTCAGGTGTTGCAGCTCATCGTTCATCAAGCCTCCTTGCGTTGGCTGAATGGTGCGGTGGGTGTCGTGACCAGGCAGCCTGAAAATGAGTGTAGCGCTCAGTAGGAAAAGCGTGGTTCTTTGGTCAGGAAGAGCTGAAAAGCTTATAAGAATGGCGCGACTGCGTTTGCTCGCAGATAGGCGCAAAGCGCCCGGCAGGCAGGGGATGTGGCCGTCACTCAGTGTGTGGGGTTACTTGGTACGGTAGCGCAGGCGAGTACCGAAATTGACCGACATGAGTATTTCGTCTGCCGTGAGTTCGGGCGGGAAATAAGCACCTGAAATCTGTGCATGGGCCAGGCTGGCGCCTTCCAATGAACAGCCACGCAAGTCCAGGCCCCGCAGGTCGGCAGAGCGAAAATAGGCGTCGGTGAAGTCAATACCGGTGGCGTTCAGGTCGCGCAGGTCCAGCCCTCGAAAGTCGCCACCGCGCATGTCGATGGTGCCGATTTCAGGGCGCTCCTGGTTGAAGCCGCGGATATCATCCTTATGCAGGAGGGCGTAGAGCGGGGTATCAAGAAGCTTGGGCTGACTCATGATCGCGACTCTGGCTGGTGTTATGGAGCCAGTATAGTGCCACTATCGCGAGGTCGCGCGCCGAAGACGGCGACGCGACCAAGAAATATTCCTTACAGGCCCGGCAGGCGCTGGCGGATATGCCCGACCAAGGCGTCGAGCGTCCCGCTTTCATTGGTCTCCACACGCTTGCTGAGCAGCAGCTCCTCGGCAGTCAGCGGATCACGACTGGCTTGTTGTTCTTCGATAACGGCCAGTGTGGCGTCGGACGGATCGTTTTTATCCGCCTGGCGTTGGGCCAGCCAACTGGTGATAACGGCTTGCGGGGCGTTGCAGTCCAGGATCAGGAACGGCGCCCCAGTGGCTTCGGCAACCTGAGCGGCGGCGTCACGCTGTGCGCGTTTCAGGAATGTGGCATCCAGCACCACCGGGTAACCGGCGCGCAGCACGGTGTCGGCAATCTCGTTCAGGCGTGCGTAGGTGGCAGCGCTGGCGTCCTGATTGTAGATGCCGGCCTGTGGCGTGTTCTCTACCTGCTGCTCGCCAAACAGGCGCTTGCGCTCAACATCCGAGCGTAGGCGGATGGCGCCCAGGGCTTCGACCAGGCGCATGGCCACGTGGCTCTTGCCCACGGCTGACACACCGTGGGTAATTGCCAGGAAGCGCGAGGGAATGGTGCTGTAGCTTTCCGCCAGGTTGGCGTAGTTGCGGTATTGGCGCAGGGTGGTAGCGCGTTGTACCGGGTTGGCTTCGCTCGGCATGCTAAATAGCGCAACCTTGGCGCGCACCAATGCACGGTAGGCTTTATAGAAGTTCAGCAGTTCCAGGCCCTGGTAGTCACCGGTCAGTTCCAGGTACTGGCTGATAAAGCGCCGTGCCAGGCATTTGAGGCCGCGATCTTCCAGATCCATGGCCAAAAAGGCGGTGTCGGCGTACACGTCGGTAAAGCGGAAAGGCTCGTTGAACTCGATGCAGTCGAAGATCACCACGCGGCCATCGATCAGGGTGGCGTTGCCCAGGTGGATATCGCCGTGGCACTCACGGGTATAGCCCTCTAGCTTGCGCTGGGAAAGCAGAGGCTTGAGGCGTTCGAAGCTGCTTTCAGCCCAGGCTTGCAGAGCCTCCAACTGAGTAAGGTCGGCCTTGTCGCTGAGGAATGGGCGGATCTGGTCGAAGTTCTGGCGTACCGGAGCCATCACTTCCTCCGGCGTGCCGGCCGGGTGATCTTGCGGGACTTTGGGGGCACTGAGGTGGAACTGCGCAATCTGCTTGGCCATCTCATCGATGTGCGCGCTGGTCAGTTCGCCGTTGGCTTGCAGGGTGCTGAGCATCTGGCTTTGCGGGAACTGGCGCATTTTCAGCGCGTATTCGATGGCCGGGCCGTCGCCACCCAGTTGGGGCGCCTCGGCAGTGCCGGTAATCGGCAACACTTCAAGATACAAATCTTCGGTCAGGCGTTGGTTCAGGCGCAGTTCTTCGCGGCAGAAATGCCCGCGGTCGTCCAGATTGGTGAAGTCCAGGAAGCCGAAGTTCATCGGTTTCTTCAGCTTATATGCATAGGGGCCCGTCAGTATCACCCAGGAAATATGGGTCTCGATGACTTGAAACGCGTCAACCGGATGAGGGTACAAGGCCGGGTTTTGCAGGGCAGCGATCAGGGTCTGGCTCACGGGCGATCCTTCAAAGTCTGGGGAAAATCATGGGGGGCATTATGGCTGCTGATGCCAGTCGTGCAAACCGCTGTCCGGCTCATGTTGATCATCAATAAAGTGCGTATAATCCGCCGCCATGACTCGAACCCGATCTCCCCGTTCCCGTAAAAAACCTCCTTCCCGCGGCCCGCGCCCTTGGCTGGGCTGGGTGATCAAGCTTGGCCTGGTGGGCCTTGTGGCAGTCGCCGGCCTTGCGGTGTACCTCGATGCCGTGGTGCAGGAAAAATTCTCCGGCAAGCGCTGGACGATTCCGGCCAAGGTGTATGCACGCCCGCTGGAACTGTTCTCTGGCCAGAAGCTCAGCAAGGAAGACTTCCTCACCGAACTCGACGCGCTGGGCTACCGCCGCGAACCTGTGAGCAATGGCCCCGGCGCTGCGGCGGTCAGCGGTAATACCGTCGACCTGAACACCCGTGGCTTCCAGTTCTACGAAGGCCTGGAAAAAGCCCAGCCGGTGCGCGTGCGTTTCTCTGGCGACTATGTGGCTGAGCTGTCGTCGCTCAATGGCTCCAAGCTGCCGGTGGTGCGTCTTGAACCGTTGCTTATCGGCGGTATTTACCCGAAAAACCTTGAAGATCGCATCCTGATCAAGCTCGATCAGGTGCCGCCGTACCTGCTGGAAACCCTGGTCGCTGTCGAAGACCGCGATTTCTATAGCCACTGGGGTGTCTCGCCGAAGTCGATCGCCCGCGCTATCTGGGTCAACACCTCCGGCGGCAAGATGACCCAGGGCGGTAGTACGCTGACGCAGCAGTTGGTCAAGAACTTCTACCTGACCAACGAACGCAGCCTCACCCGTAAACTCACCGAAGCCATGATGGCGATGTTGCTGGAGCTGCATTACAGCAAGCAGGAAATCCTCGAGGCCTACCTCAACGAGGTATTCGTCGGGCAGGATGGCCAGCGCGCCGTGCACGGTTTCGGCCTGGCCAGCCAGTTCTTCTTCGGGCAGCCGTTGTCCGAGTTGAAGTTGCATCAGGTCGCGTTGCTGGTGGGAATGGTGAAGGGGCCGTCCTATTACAACCCGCGCCGCAACCCGGAGCGTGCGCTTGAACGTCGCAACCTGGTGCTCGATGTGCTGGAGCAGCAGGGTGTCGCTACCGCTGAACAAGTCGCCGCTGCGAAAAAAATGCCACTGGGCGTGACCACCCGCGGCAAGCTGGCGGATAGCTCATTCCCTGGCTTTATCGACTTGGTCAAGCGCCAACTGCGCGAAGACTACCGCGACGAAGACTTGACCGAAGAGGGCCTGCGGATCTTCACCAGCTTCGACCCCATCCTGCAGATGAAGGCCGAAGCGTCGGTCAACGACACCTTCAAGCGCCTGACCGGCCGTAAAGGCTCGGATGAAGTCGAAGCCGCCATGGTCGTGACCAACCCGGAAACCGGCGAAGTCCAGGCCATGATCGGCAGCCGGCAGGCCAGTTTCGCCGGTTTCAACCGCGCACTGGATGCCGTGCGGCCGATTGGCTCGCTGGTCAAGCCCGCGGTCTACCTCACAGCACTGGAAAAACCCAGCAAGTACACGCTGACCAGTTGGCTGTCCGATGACCCGCTGTCGGTCAAAGGTGCGGATGGCCAGGTGTGGACCCCCAAGAACTTCGACCGCCGCTCCCATGGCACGGTGTTCCTGTATCAAGGGTTGGCGCATTCCTACAACATTTCGACCTCGCGCCTGGGGCTTGAGGTCGGTGTGCCAAATGTCCTGAAAACCATAGCGCGACTGGGGGTGGAGCGTGAGTTCCCTGCATTCCCATCCATGCTTTTGGGCGCTGCGGCCATGACGCCGATGGAAGTGACCACCATGTACCAGACCCTCGCCAACGGTGGTTTCAATACACCGATGCGCGGTATCCGCAGTGTGCTGACCGCCGATGGCGAACCGCTCAAGCGCTACCCGTTCCAGATTCAGCAGCGCTTCGACGCGGGTTCCATTTACCTGATCCAGAACGCCATGCAGCGCGTGATGCGTGAGGGTACAGGGCGTTCGGTCTACAGCGTGCTGCCGTCGAACCTGACCCTGGCGGGCAAGACCGGTACCAGTAACGACTCCCGCGACAGCTGGTTCGCAGGGTTCGGTCAGGATGTACTGGCCGTGGTGTGGCTGGGGCGCGACGATAACGGCAAGACGCCGTTCACCGGTGCGACCGGCGCGTTGCAGGTATGGACCAGTTTCATGCGCAAGGCTGATCCGTTGCCGCTCAACATGCCGCAGCCGGACAATATCGTGCAGGCCTGGATTGATCCGCACACCGGCCAAGGCTCCGATGCCAACTGTCCGGGCGCGGTGCAGATGCCGTATATTCGCGGCAGCGAACCACCACCCGGCGCCGCGTGCAGTGGCAGTACACCTGCTGACGCGGAATCGGTGATGGATTGGGTCAAGGGCTGGATGAATTAAGCAAAGAGGGTTTCAAGTGAACAAGTTGTGGATTCCAGCAATTACGGCTCTGGCTTTGCTCGGCGGTTGCTCCAGCGTGCAGCGCGGCTCTATCCCTGTGGTGGACTCAAGCACGTCCGTCTCCAATAACGACCGCATTTCGGCCAATGGCGGCTTCCGTCAGACCGTGGTCAAACGGCCTGCCCAGGCTGCAACCCAGGCAATTCCCCAGGATTCCGGCGTCGTGGTGATGGTGCCCGGCAGTGGGGCTGCAACCTCGGCGCCTATCAGTGCCGAGCCATGGACCCCAGGCCCGAGCACTTCCGGGCCGGTGAACTCCACGCCGATTCAAACCGCGCCGGTCAACCAAGGCACCTACAACATGCCTTCGACGCCGAGCGGTATTCCGTCATCGTCCAATACGGGCGGGTTGTCGGCTGACGAACAACTGGATGGCCCGGTGCTGGCGTTGCTCACCACCGCTCAGCAGCAGCAGGCGGGTGGCGATTTGAACGGCGCCTCGTCGAGCCTTGAACGTGCCCAGCGCGTGGCGCCGCGTGAGCCACAAGTGCTCTATCGCCTGGCCCAGGTGCGCATGGCCCAGGGCGATGCGCCCCAGGCGGAGCAGTTCGCTCGTCGCGGCCTGAGCCTGGCCAATGGCCGTCCAGACCTGCAAGCCAGCCTGTGGGCCTTGATCGGTGATGCACGTGCCGCCCAAGGGGATGCCGCCGGTGCAGCCCAGGCGCGGCAAAAAGCCAAGGTCAGCCTCTGATGGATGCACGTTTCCCCGCGATTGCCGAGCAGTTATTGCTGATCGAGCGCGAACTGCGCGTGCAGGGCTGGTGGGACGAAGTCTCCCCTAGCGCTGAAGCCCTCAGCAGTGTCGAGCCCTTTTCCGTCGACACCCTGGACTTCCACCAGTGGCTGCAATGGATCTTCCTCGCACGTATGAAGCAGATCCTGGAGCAGGACCTGCCCTTGCCGAATGCGTCGGGGATCCTGGAAATGGCCGAGATGGTCTACGCCGACCGACCGCGGGAAAGCCTCGGCTTGCGTAACGCGCTGAAAAAGTTCGATCAATTGATCGTCGACGCTCGTTAATTGCCTGACTGCCGGTTTTTCCGGCAGTCTTGCGCACATTTCTACCGCTTGACGACATTCAGGCGAGTTTTATCCCTCCTCAAAGCCCTTTCTTCTACGTTCTCATGCGCTTAGTTGGAAAAAAGCGCAATTATTGCTTGACTTGAAGGGCGTGAAACAGAAGAATCCAAAGTCCGCTGTATCGGGACTGCCAGAAGCAGGCCCGCTCAGCAGATCATGAGGCGCACATCCGCGCCGACCTGTAACACCCGCAACGCGTTACCTCGCGCTGGGTGGGAAAAGCCCGCAACACTTGGGACGATCCCAATACTTGCTCAGTCAGTGCTGACGTAGTCGGCGACCACCGTCGCTCATGCTCTGTTGAGAAGTAAACCTATTAAGACCCGTCGGTTTTTAACGGACGGTATTCTGGCGTTTTAGAGGTGAACAACGTGGAGCTTTTATCTGGCGGTGAGATGCTCGTCCGCTTTTTGCGTGACGAAGGCGTCGACTATATCTACGGGTACCCAGGTGGTGCTCTGCTGCATGTCTACGACGCACTGTTCAAGGAACCGGCTGTTACCCACATCCTGGTTCGCCACGAACAGGCCGCGACCCATATGGCTGACGGTTACGCCCGTGCCACCGGTAAAGCCGGCGTGGTACTGGTAACGTCTGGCCCAGGCGCAACCAATGCCATTACCGGCATCGCGACTGCCTATATGGACTCCATTCCGATGGTAATCATCTCTGGCCAGGTGCCTAGCACTATGGTCGGTACCGATGCATTCCAGGAAACCGACATGATCGGTATTTCCCGGCCGATCGTGAAACACAGCTTCATGATCAAGCATCCCTCGGAAATCCCGGATGTCATGAAAAAGGCGTTCTACCTTGCCCAGTCCGGTCGCCCGGGCCCGGTAGTGGTCGATATCCCGAAAGACATGACCAACCCGGCCGAGAAGTTCGAATACGTTTTCCCGAAAAAAGCCAAGCTGCGTTCCTACAGCCCGGCCGTGCGTGGGCACTCGGGGCAAATCCGCAAGGCGGCAGAAATGCTCCTGGCGGCCAAGCGCCCTGTGCTGTACTCCGGCGGTGGCGTGATTCTGGGCGGCGGTTCCGCGCCACTCACCGAACTGGCCAAGTTGCTCAACCTGCCGGTGACCAACACCCTGATGGGCCTCGGCGCATTCCCGGGTTCGGACCGTCAGTTCGTCGGCATGCTCGGTATGCACGGCAGCTACACCGCCAACCTCACCATGCATCACGCCGATGTGATCCTGGCCGTGGGCGCGCGGTTCGATGACCGGGTGATCAACGGCGCGAGCAAATTCTGCCCGAATGCCAAGATCATCCATATCGACATCGACCCGGCGTCCATCTCCAAGACCATCAAGGCCGATGTGCCAATCGTGGGTCCTGTGGAGAGCGTACTGACCGAAATGGTCGCTGCACTCAAGGACATCGGCGAAACGCCGAACAAGGAATCCGTTGCCAGCTGGTGGAAGCAGATCGACGAATGGCGCGGTGATCGCGGCCTGTTCCCTTATGACAAGGGCGACGGCAGCATCATCAAGCCGCAAACCGTGATCGAAACCCTGTGCGAAGTGACCAAGGGCGACGCCTTTGTGACCTCCGACGTAGGCCAGCACCAGATGTTCGCGGCGCAGTACTACACGTTCGACAAGCCTAACCGCTGGATCAACTCCGGTGGCCTGGGCACGATGGGCTTTGGTTTCCCTGCGGCCATGGGTGTGAAGCTGAGCTTCCCGGATGCCGACGTTGCCTGTGTGACGGGCGAAGGCAGCATCCAGATGAACATCCAGGAACTGTCGACGTGCCTGCAGTACGGCCTTCCGGTGAAGATCGTCTGCTTGAACAACGGCGTACTGGGCATGGTTCGTCAGTGGCAGGACATGAGCTACGGTAGCCGTCACTCCCATTCCTACATGGAATCGTTGCCAGACTTCGTCAAATTGGTTGAAGCCTATGGCCACGTCGGCATTCGCATCAACGATCTGAAAGATCTGAAGCCGAAAATGGAAGAGGCGTTCGCCATGAAGGACCGCCTGGTGTTCATCGATATTCAGGTGGATACCAGCGAGCACGTCTACCCGATGCAGATCAAAGACGGCTCTATGCGCGACATGTGGCTGAACAAGACGGAGCGTACTTAATCATGCGGCATATTATCTCCCTGCTTCTGGAGAACGAACCCGGCGCTCTGTCTCGTGTTGTCGGCCTGTTTTCGCAACGCAACTACAACATCGAAAGCCTGACCGTGGCCCCAACCGAAGACCCGACCCTGTCGCGCCTGACGTTGACCACCGTGGGTCACGATGAGGTGATCGAGCAGATCACCAAGAACCTCAACAAGCTGATCGAAGTGGTCAAGCTGGTCGACTTGTCGGAAAGCGCTCACATCGAGCGCGAACTGATGCTGGTCAAGGTCAAGGCCACGGGTGCCCAACGTGCCGAGATCAAACGCACTACCGATATTTATCGCGGGCAGATCGTCGATGTGAGCGCCAGCGTTTATACCGTTCAACTGACCGGTACCAGCGACAAACTGGACAGCTTCATCCAGTCGATCGGGACGGCCTCGATTCTGGAAACCGTACGCAGTGGTGTCACCGGGATTTCCCGTGGCGACAAAGTACTCAGCATCTAACCCAATTAGCGAATGGCCTTACGGCCTGGATATATAGAGGAACCTCATGAAAGTTTATTACGATAAAGATTGTGACCTGTCGATCATCCAGGGCAAGAAAGTCGCCATCATCGGCTACGGTTCCCAGGGCCACGCCCAAGCGTGCAACCTGAAAGATTCCGGCGTTGACGTGACTGTTGGCCTGCGTAAAGGCTCGGCCACTGTTGCCAAGGCTGAAGCTCATGGGCTGAAAGTGACTGACGTTGCTTCTGCTGTTGCGGCTGCCGACCTGATCATGATCCTGACCCCGGACGAGTTCCAGTCGTCGCTGTACAAGAACGAAATCGAGCCGAACATCAAGAAGGGCGCCACCCTGGCCTTCTCCCACGGCTTCGCGATTCACTACAACCAGGTTGTGCCACGCGCTGACCTCGACGTGATCATGATCGCGCCGAAAGCACCGGGCCACACCGTGCGCTCCGAGTTCGTCAAAGGCGGCGGTATCCCTGACCTGATCGCGATCTACCAGGATGCGTCGGGCAACGCCAAGAACGTTGCGCTGTCTTACGCTGCTGGCGTGGGTGGCGGTCGTACCGGCATCATCGAAACCACTTTCAAGGACGAGACCGAAACCGACCTGTTCGGCGAACAAGCCGTTCTGTGCGGTGGTACCGTTGAGCTGGTAAAAGCCGGTTTCGAAACCCTGGTTGAAGCTGGCTACGCGCCGGAAATGGCCTACTTCGAATGCCTGCACGAACTGAAGCTGATCGTTGACCTCATGTACGAAGGCGGCATCGCCAACATGAACTACTCGATCTCCAACAACGCCGAATACGGCGAGTACGTGACTGGCCCTGAAGTAATCAACGCCGAGTCTCGCCAGGCCATGCGCAACGCCCTGAAACGTATTCAGGACGGCGAATACGCCAAAATGTTCATCAGCGAAGGCGCTACCGGCTACCCTTCGATGACCGCCAAGCGTCGTAACAACGCCGCTCACGGTATCGAAGTCATCGGCGAGCAACTGCGCTCCATGATGCCGTGGATCGGTGCCAACAAGATCGTCGACAAAGCCAAGAACTAAGTCGTACGCATCAAGGGAAAACGCGGCTTAGGCCGCGTTTTTTCGTTTGGAGGGCCGGTTCTGGTATAAAGCTGCATCGTTTGCAGGCGAACAGTCGCTGCAAGTATCTGTCGAATTTTTTTCACACCGTTGCAAGGTAAAGTCCATGAGCGAACGTCCCGAAGAGCCACATCAGGCTTCCGACGCCGAAAGCATGCTGCCGATCGATGAACATGTCGAAGAAGGGCATGACGCCGAAGGCCGCAAGGTCCGGCATCGTGGCATCTATCTGCTGCCCAACCTGTTCACCACGGCGAACCTGTTTGCCGGCTTCTACTCCATCATCAACTCCATGAGTGCCCAGAGTGCGCTGGCGGCGGGTGATGCGGCGAGTGCCAGCAAATACTTCGGTTTTGCCGCGATCGCAATCTTCGTGGCCATGGTGCTCGACGGGCTGGACGGGCGTGTGGCGCGTATGACCAATACCCAAAGTGCCTTCGGCGCCGAGTACGACTCGCTGTCGGACATGGTTGCGTTTGGTGTTGCCCCCGCGTTGCTGGCGTTTGCCTGGGCATTGGGTGACATGGGCAAGGTCGGCTGGATGGTTGCCTTCATCTATGTCGCGGGCGCCGCTTTGCGCCTGGCGCGCTTCAACACCCAGGTGGGGACTGCCGACAAACGCTACTTCATCGGCCTTGCCAGCCCGGCAGCGGCGGGTGTTGTCGCGGGGATTGTCTGGGCGTTCAGTGACTACGGGATTCAAGGATCGAAGATGTCGTTCCTGGTTGCCCTGATGGTGGCGGCGGCCGGCATGCTGATGGTCAGCAATATCAAGTACAACAGCTTCAAGGAGTTCGACCTCAAGGGGCGCGTGCCTTTCGTGGCCATCCTTGTCGTGGTGCTGGTGTTCGCGGTCGTGTTCAGTGATCCACCGCGTATCCTGCTGCTGGCGTTCCTGGCCTACGCCGCTTCGGGCCCTATTCAGTACTTGTTGCGTCTGCGTCGGGACAAAACATTGCCTTAATGTAATTTCCCCCATACTCCGCAGTCTATTGGTGCATCAGTTCTCCAACGCTGCGGAGTTACCATGTTAATCAAATTACCCAAAGCGTCCGATTGTCACGAATCGGATGTCACGCCTGAATCTTTCTACCTCTCTCGCCGCAGCCTGCTCGGCGGTGCGCTTGCCGGTATTGCCGCCAGCAGCTTGCCGCGTTGGGCCAGTGCGGGCGATGCCTCGCGGTATGCTGACGTCGAGCCCGGCAGCGCGCCCAGCTGGTTTACGGAAAAACTACCGGGTACGAAATGGCAGGCGGTGACGGTCAAAGATGAAGCCATCACGCCGTTCAAGGACGCAACCCACTACAACAACTTCTATGAGTTCGGGACAGGCAAGGGCGACCCGGCCACGAATGCCGGCTCGCTCAAGACGCAGCCCTGGAGCGTTGTGATAGATGGTGAAGTCGCAAAACCTGGGCGCTATGCCCTGGAGGACTTCATGAAACCCTATGAATTGGAAGAGCGCATCTACCGCCTGCGTTGTGTCGAGGCATGGTCCATGGTGATTCCGTGGTTAGGCTTTCCCATCTCTGCGTTGCTCAAGCAGGTCGAGCCAACCTCCAAAGCCAAGTACATCCGTTTTGAAACCCTTCAGGATCCCAAGAGCATGCCTGGGCAACGCTCAAGCTTCGGCTTGATCGACTGGCCTTATGTAGAAGGGCTGCGCCTGGATGAGGCGATGAATCCGCTGGCGATCCTGGCTGTGGGTATGTATGGGCGGGAGTTGCCCAACCAGAATGGCGCGCCTTTGCGTTTGGTGGTGCCGTGGAAGTATGGCTTCAAGAGTGTGAAGTCCATCGTGCGGATCAGTCTGGTCAGTGAGCAGCCGAAAACGACCTGGCAGAGTATTGCGGCTGATGAGTATGGGTTTTATGCGAATGTGAACCCTACGGTCGATCATCCACGCTGGACCCAGGCGCGTGAGCGTCGTCTGCCGAGCGGCCTGTTTAGTCCGAATGTGCGCGAGACGCAGATGTTCAATGGCTATTCGGATGAGGTCGCTTCTTTATATACAGGCCTCGATCTGCGGAAGAACTACTGATGCGCTATCCCATCTGGCGCATCGGCGTGTTTGTAGCCGCCGCAGTGTGGCCATTGCTCTGGTTGTATGAGGCGTGGAGTTCCGCGCTGGGGCCTGACCCTGGCAAGGTGCTCGTCGATCGCTTGGGTTTGGGAACGTTGATTCTGTTGCTGATCACACTTGCCATGACGCCGCTGCAGAAGTTGAGCGGTTGGGCGGGGTGGATAGCGGTGCGGCGACAGTTGGGGCTATGGTGCTTTGCTTATGTCGTGCTGCACCTGGCGGCCTATTGCGTATTTGTCCTGGGGCTGGATTGGTCGCAGCTCGGCGTAGAGTTGAGCAAGCGGCCCTACATCATTGTGGGTGCGCTGGGGTTTGTTGCTCTCCTGATGCTGGCCGTCACGTCGAACCGCTACAGCCAGCGCCGGCTGGGGAGCCGCTGGAAGAAGCTGCATCGCCTGGTCTATGTGATTCTTGGGCTCGGTTTGCTGCACATGTTATGGATAGTGCGGGCGGATCTGAAGGAGTGGGCTATCTACGCTTCTATAGGTGCGCTGCTTCTGTTGCTGCGGGTGCCGCCGGTGACGCGACGAATCCCTCGCCTTATTGCTAAAAAAGCGCCTTCTGCAACAAAAACGTAATTAAGCCTTGACGGCAGATTCTGGAAGCCTATAATTCGCCCCACTTCCGGCGCAGTCGAAACGGAAAACTCCTTGGTAAACAATGAGTTACGCAGTTCTCGACAC
>NZ_LYSO01000054.1:0-37636 GCF_001728935.1 Pseudomonas sp. AP42 | reverse complement strand
CGGGGCGCCTAAGATCAAGATCAAAAGCAGATCAAGATCAAGAGCGGCTCGCTTCGCATCGTGGTTAGCGGTGGCTGCGGCGAACTGCACAGTCGGTAAATATCCGACCAACCTCCTAAATCCCCATGCATCTGAAGCGTCTCCACAACAGGAAATCCGTGCGCATGCCCTTGGGCCAGACGCCAACGGATCGGCAGTTTGGTCACGATCATCAGCGTATTGAGGGATCCAGAGATGTCAGTCGCTACCAGCCGTATCGAAGACGCCCCGGTGCAGGCCGCGGAAACGCTCTATCAGTTTGACGAAAGCCCGCTGCTGGCTCGTCAGCGCCAGCAGGAATCCAACGCCCGCAGTTACCCACGGCGCATTCCCCTGGCGCTCAAGCGCGCCAAGGGCATTTATGTGGAAGACGTTGAGGGGCGCCGGTTCATCGATTGCCTGGCCGGGGCCGGCACCCTGGCGCTGGGGCATAACCACCCGGTGGTGATCCAGGCGATCCAGCAAGTGCTGAGCGACGAACTGCCCCTGCACACCCTGGACCTGACCACACCGGTCAAGGATCAATTCGTGCAGGACCTGTTCGGTTTGCTGCCTTCGGAGCTGGCGCGGGAAGCCAAAATCCAGTTCTGCGGCCCCACCGGCACCGATGCGGTGGAAGCCGCGTTGAAGCTGGTGCGCACTGCCACCGGGCGCAGCACTGTGCTGTCGTTCCAGGGCGGCTATCACGGCATGAGCCAGGGCGCGCTGAGTCTGATGGGCAGCCTGGGGCCGAAGAAGCCCTTGGGCGCCTTGCTCGGCAATGGCGTGCAATTCCTGCCCTTCCCGTATGACTACCGTTGCCCGTTCGGCCTGGGTGGCGCTGAGGGTGTGCGGGTCAACCTGCATTATCTGGAAAACCTGCTCAACGATCCGGAAGCCGGCGTGTTGCTGCCGGCGGCGGTGATTGTCGAAGTGGTCCAGGGTGAGGGCGGTGTGATCCCGGCGGACCTCGACTGGCTGCGTGGCCTGCGCCGCATCACCGCGCAAGCGGGGGTGGCGTTGATCGTTGATGAAATCCAGAGTGGCTTTGGGCGTACCGGCAAGATGTTTGCCTTCGAACACGCTGGCATCATCCCGGATGTGGTGGTCATGTCCAAAGCCATTGGCGGCAGCCTGCCACTGGCGGTGGTGGTGTACCGCGACTGGCTCGATACCTGGCTGCCGGGTGCCCATGCCGGGACCTTCCGCGGCAATCAAATGGCGATGGCGGCGGGCTCGGCGGTGATGCGCTACCTCAAGGATCACGACCTGGCAGGCCATGCGGCGGCCATGGGCGAGCGCCTCGGTGAACACCTGCACCTCCTGCAGCGCGACTTCCCGCACCTGGGGGATATCCGTGGGCGTGGGCTGATGCTGGGGGTGGAGCTGGTAGACCCGACGGGCACGCCTGACAGTCAGGGCCACCCACCGGTGCATCGCCAGTTGGCACCGCTGGTGCAGCGCGAATGCCTCAAGCGCGGGCTGATCCTGGAACTGGGCGGGCGCCATGGCAGTGTGGTGCGCTTTTTGCCGCCGCTGGTGATCACCGCTGGCGAAGTCGACCAGGTGGCCGAGATTTTCGGGCGCGCCTTGGCAGCGGCCGTGGCCAGCGTCTAATTTTCCAGGCCCTTGGTACGTTTCTATAGATATCAGTGCTGCGCGTGGTGCGCAGCCAGCCTTTGAGCGACGGAGAACAGCAATGACCTCAGTATTTGACCGCGACGACATCCTCTTTCAGGTAGTGGTCAACCATGAAGAACAGTATTCGATCTGGCCCGACTACAAGGCCGTGCCAGAAGGCTGGCGCACCGTGGGCAAGAGCGGCATGAAGAAAGAATGCCTGGCCTACATCGAGGAAGTGTGGACCGACATGCGCCCGTTGAGCCTGCGCCAGAAAATGGATGGCGCGGCCCTCGCCAACTGATTCACCTGGGTTCAAATGTGGGAGCGGGCTTGCTCGCGAAAGCGCGATACCAGTCACTGGATGCGCTGACTGACCCACCGCATTCGCGAGCAAGCCCGCTCCCACACGGGATCTGCGTTTAACTGACAGGCATCAGGGAAGTCCGCTCCCACATCAAGCATTACAGGGGGGTGTGGGTGTAGAGGTAGTCCGTCGCCAACGACGCCAGCGTTCTCACGCCCACCACCAATGCCGACTCATCCACAAAGAACCCAGGGTTGTGATTCGGCGCCGCCTTGCTCATGTCCTGGTCCCTTGGGGTCACCCCCAGGAACACAAACAACCCCGGCGCCTCCTTGGCATAGAACGAGAAGTCTTCGGCGCCCCCCACCAATGGGCCTTGCACCACATCATCCTGAGCCGCCCAGCGCAGGCTCGGCAGCATTTTCTCGGTCAGCGCCGGGTTGTTGATGGTGGGGTCGTACTTCTCGATGATCGTCACTTCGGCCTTGGCGCCACCGCTTTCGGCGATTTTCTCTACGGTTTGACGCACGTCTGCATGCAGCTTCTGGCGAATGCCGTAGTCGTAGGAGCGAATGGTGCCGCTCATGTCCACCGACTCGGGGATGATGTTGTAGCGGGTGCCGCCGTTGATGGTGCCGATGCTCACCACAGAGGGGAATGACGAAATATCGGTACGGCGGCTGACCACGGTCTGCAGGCCGACAATGGTTTGCGCGCCGACGGTGATCGGGTCGATACCGTCCCAGGGGCGGCCAGCGTGGGTCTGTTTGCCGAGGATTCTGATGCGCAGGTCATCGGAGCTGGCCAGGGTCGGGCCCGGGCGGTAGGCGATTTGCCCGGCAGGTACACCGGCCCACACATGCAGGCCGAACACCGCGTCGGGCTTGGGCGCTTTCATCACGCCTTCCTGCACCATCATCTTCGCGCCCCAGGTGTTCTTGCCGTCGGGGATAAAGTCGCTGGGGCCTTCTTCGGCCGGTTGGAAATAAAACACCACGGTGCCGGGCAGGCGCTCGCGCATCCCCGTGAGAATCTTCGCAGTGCTCAGCAGGATGGCGGTATGGGCGTCGTGGCCGCAGGCGTGCATCACGTCGACTTCCTTGCCCAGGTAGGTGCCCTTGGCTTTGGAGGCGAAGGGCAGGTCGGCGACTTCCTTGACCGGCAGCGCATCCATGTCGGCGCGCAGGGCCACGGTCGGGCCGGGCAGGGCGCCTTTCAAGATGGCGACGACGCCGGTGCGGGCCACCCCGGTCTTCACCTCAAGGCCGAGTTCGCGCAACTGTTTGGCGACCAGCTCGGCGGTGCGGGTTTCGGTATTGCCCAGTTCGGGGTGGGCGTGGATATCGCGGCGGGTTTCCAACAGGCTGGGTTCGAGGATTTTCGCCTGGGCGGCAATTTCCTCCCGGGCACTGTCCTGGCCGCTGCTGGCGGCAATCACGGCACTGCTTGCGACCGCGCCGAGCAACCCCAAAACCCATTGGTGTGTCAGACCGTTCATACGCATACCAACCTCTCCTTGCTTATTGTTGTGGATCTTTCTCCTGCGCGCTACCGGCGGTCAGCACCTGCACGCTCAAGCGCGGCGTTGCCAGGTCAAGCCCGGCTTCATCCAGGTGCCGCTTGAGCGACAGGTTGAACGCCCGCGACACTTCCCACTGCTTGATCGGCGCAGTCTTGAAGCGTGCGCGCAGGATCGCGCTGCCGGACTCGAAACTTTCCACGCCCTGGATCTCCAGCGGAGACCAGATATTGCGGCGTTGCAGCGGGTCGTTGCGCATGGCATGGCCGACGTCGCGCATCAGTTTGATCGCGTCGTCGATTTCCATATTGTAGGGGATCGCCACGCGGAAGATCGCGTAGCCGAACTCACGGGAGTAGTTCTTGATGCTCTTGATTTCGCTGAACGGGATGGTGTGCACGATGCCGTCGATATCGCGCAGGCGCACGGTACGGATAGTCAGGCCTTCCACCGTGCCGAGGTGGCCGCCCACATCCACGTAGTCGTCGATGGCCAGGGAGTCTTCGATGATGATGAACAGGCCGGTGATCAAGTCCGCCACCAGCGACTGCGCACCAAAACCGATGGCGATACCGATCACACCCGCACCGGCCAGCAGCGGCGTGACGTTCATGCCCATGTTCGCCAGGGCGACGATGGCGGCGATGATGAAAATGGTCACGAACAGCACGTTGCGGATCAACGGCATCATGGTCTGCGCACGGGCGTTGGCCAAGCCTTTGCGCGAACGTGTCAGGGCGTGGTGAATCGCCGTGTCGCTGAGGATCCAGATCAGCCAGGCAAACAGCAAGGTCCCGCCAAGGCCCACCAGCTTGACGGCAATTTCATGGCCGTCGCCTTCGGCAAAGCGAATCATCGACAGGCCCCACACGCGCAACCCCAGCTCGATGAATACCAGCCACACCGCCAGGTGCACCAGGGTGTAGACGAAGCCTTTGAGGCGCTCGGAATACAGCGCGTGGCGCTTGTGCCCGCGTTGCGGCTTGAGGGCGTGGCGGCGCACCAGGCCGTTGATCACCATGCACAACACCAGCAACACCGTGCACAGCAGTGACTGGCGCAGGGCGGTGCTGGTGTCGCCGGCGGACAGGAAGGTGGCGAACAGCGAAATGCCCACCAGCAACAGCGCCGGCAGGTACCAGAAGGTGCCGATGATCGACAGGGTATCGGTGAGCGCACGGCGGTTGAGGCGGCGCGACAGCGGCTGGTTGCGGATCAGGTGCGCAATCGGCCGGCGGAACCGCAGGATAAACACCCCGGTGGACAACGCCGCCATTACATTGGCCACGGTCGCGGCAGTGTGGGCCAGGTGCTGGCCGAGGGCTGCAACCAGGCGCGGGTCGCTCAGAGCTTCACCGAAGGCGGCAAAACTGCCGATCCACCACAGCGGGCGGAACGCCTGGTGGCGCAGGATATACAGGGCGCGGTGGCGGTGCGGGCCGTCGAGCAGCGAGAAGGCAATCACGCAGATGGCCGAGAAGCAGGTGCCGACCACCAAGGCATAGGCCAGCACCATGGCCAACGATTTACCCAGGGATGAAGGCAGGGCGTAGCTCAGGTACACCGTGATCACCAGGGCGATCAGCCAGGGGCCCAGCTTGCGCAGGGCGAAGCGCAGCATGTCCCAGGTGCGCGGGTGCTGCGGCAGCTCTTCGGGCAGTCCGAAGCGCTCGCGCACCCGGTGGCTGAGCCAGATCAGCGCGGCGGCCAGCAGGCTCCACACCGCCAGGATCACAGCAAAACCGAAGATGATCGGCAGCCATTCGCTGGCCGGCAACATCAGCGCGGCGAGTTCATCCTTGGCCAGGTCGACTTCATTGGACCAACGCCCCAGCGGGCTGTCGGCGCCGGAAAACTGCTGCTCAAAGCCCGACAGCGTACTGCCGATCAACCCGAGTACTCCGAGTTCGGCGGCGGGCTGGGCCTTTTGCGTGGCGGCGCGCAGCTTTTTCAGGTCGCTGAGCAACTGGGTGCGTTGCTGGTCGTTTTCGAGGGTCTTGATCACTTCGTCCAGCGACTGCCCCAGGGGCACTTCGGCCTGGGGTTGGGTCTTGCTGGAACCGCCCAGCATCCCCGGTAAGCCCACGGCTTGGGCGGACGTTAGCGGCAGCAGCGTGAGCAGAGCGATCAGCAGGTAGCAGGGCAGGGCAAACAGACGGGAGAACACGAGGCGGTCAACCTTGAAAACGACGAATTGACCGAGTGTACGAGGCCGCTATGCCCAATGCGAGCGCATTTGTCACTGCGCCAGTTTGGCGAGGATCTTGTAGAGCACGGTGCCGAGGATCAACAGCATGCCGATCCACATGCCAAACACGCCCAGAGGCTTGTCGCGAAAGTTGAAGCCGACCGCGAGCATGATCATGCCGATCACGATGGGGATCAGCATGGCGTGGAAGGAGGACATTGAGATCATGGCGGAGGCGGCCTTGTCGGATTGGAAGTTCTGACAAGTCTAGGCCGGATTATAAAAGTTGCAGATGATTCAGGTCAGGTGTACTCAGCGTTAAATGTGGGAGCGGGCTTGCTCGCGAATGCGGTGTGCCAGTCACTGAATCTGTTGGCTGATGTACCGCATTCGCGAGCAAGCCCGCTCCCACAGTGCGCTATCAGGGCAAATCGCGGCTGGCGTAAAACGCCCCCAGCACCTTGACCAGATGCGCCAGGTCATGGCTGCCGCACAGCTCGCGGATCGAGTGCATGGCAAAGGTCGGCAAGCCGATGTCCACCGTACGCACGCCCAGGTGGCTGGCGGTAATGGGGCCGATGGTCGAGCCACAGCCCATGTCGCTGCGCACCACGAAGCTTTGCACCGGCACTTCCTGGGCCATGCACAGGTGGCGGAAGAACCCGGCGGTTTCGCTGTTAGTGGCGTAGCGCTGGTTGCTGTTGACCTTGATCACCGGGCCGGCGTTGAGTTTCGGACCGTGGTTGGCGTCGTGTTTCTCGGCGTAGTTGGGATGCACGCCGTGGGCGTTGTCTGCCGACACCAGCAGGGATTTTTGAATGGTGCGTACGAATTCTTCACCTTCGGGCAATAGGCGACGCAGGGTCTGTTCCAGCATCGGGCCATCGGCACCGCAGGCCGAGCAGGAGCCGACTTCTTCGTGGTCGTTGCACACCAGCACGCAGGTTTCATCGGTGTCGCTGGTGAGCAAGGCCTGCAAACCGGCGTAGCACGACAGCAGGTTGTCCAGGCGCGCGCCGGCGATGAAGTCGCCATTGAGGCCGATCACGGCGGCACTTTGGGTGTCGTAGAAACTCAGCTCGTAGTCGAGCACCACATCGGCATTCAACCCGTGCTCGCGGGCCAACTGTTCGGTGAGCACGGCGCGAAAGTCCACGCGCTCGTCACCGGCAAACTGCGCGAGGATCGGCGGCAGCTCGGTCTGGGCATTGATCGCCCAGCCTTGGTTGGCTTCACGGTTGAGGTGAATGGCCAGGTTGGGAATGATGGCGATCGGCAGCTTGAAGTCGATCAGTTGGCTCTCGACCTTGCCATCGCGGCGGAAGGTGACACGGCCAGCCAGGGACAGGTCGCGGTCGAACCAGGGCGCCAACAGTGCGCCGCCGTAGACTTCCACGCCCAGTTGCCAGAAGCCCTGGCGTTGCAGCTCCGGCTGGGGCTTGACCCGAAGGCATGGGCTGTCGGTGTGGGCGCCGACCATGCGGATACCGTCTTGCAGCGGCGATTGGCGGCCGAGCTTGAAGGCGATGATCGAGGAGTCGTTGCGGGTCACGTAGTAGCGACCGTTGGCCTCGGTGGCCCAGGTGTCGCGCTCGTCGAGACGCTGGTAACCGGCCGCTTCCAGGCGCTGGGCCAGGGCAGCAGTGGCATGAAAAGGAGTAGGGGAGGCCTTGAGGAAGTCGATCAGGCCTTGATTCAACGCTTCGCGCATAAATAGCTCCAGACAGCAATGCGCGGAGTTTACCGTATTGGTTTGACTCGGTGTCTAGAACTGACACCGAACTAAATGTGTGTGGGCTTGCTCGCGAAGGCGGTGTCTCAGTCACAGTTGTGTTAACTGAACCGTCGCCTTCGCGAGCAAGCCCGCTCCCACATTTTGATCGTGTTGCCAAATTTAAAACGGTGCAGGGCACTCGAAGCGCAGGCGCTCGCCGCTTTGCGGGTGGGTGAAGCTGAGCATGCTTGCATGCAGGCACAGGCGTGGCCAGGCGGTCAGGGCTTGTTCATGGGCGTACAAACCATCACCCAGCAACGGATGCCCGATGGACAACATATGCACGCGCAACTGGTGCGAGCGCCCGGTGATGGGGGTCAGCTCCACGCGGCACCAGTCGCCGCAACGCTCCAGCACTTTCCAGAAGGTCAGCGCATGTTTGCCGAACTCATGGTCGACCACATGGCGAGGCTTGGTCGGCGGGTCGTAGCGCAGGGGCAGGTCGATGCTGCCGCTGTCCAGTGCCGGTTGGCCCCAGGCCAGGGCGGTGTAGGCCTTTTCTGTTTCGCGGTCGTGAAACTGGCGGGACAGTTCGCGGTGGGTATCCGCGTCCCGGGCCAGCAGGATGATCCCCGAGGTTTCCCAGTCCAGGCGATGGACGATGCGGGCTTCGGGGTAGCCGTTTTCCTGCAGGCGGGTGATCAGGCAGTCCTTGTTGTCGTCGGCGCGGCCAGGCACCGAGAGCAGCAGGGTGGGCTTGTTCACCACCAGGACAGCGTCGTCCTGATGCAGGATATGGATATTGGACAGCGGCATTAAACAGCCTCGTAACAAACGCCAACGGCGGCTCCACTGACCGCCCCCTCACCCTGTAGGAGCGAGCTTGCCCGCGAAGAACTTATCGGCACTGCGTTCATTGAGGTTAAACGCGGTGTTCTCAGGTTTTTCGCGAGCAAGCTCGCTCCTACAGCAGTACAGGGCCAGGTAGCAGAGCCGCCGTGGCGACCGCCCGTTCGATCAACGATCGGGCAGGGTGATATTGAGTTCCAGAATCGAGCAGCTGCCGTCATTTTCCAGGGCGACATGCACGTCATCGTTGCCGATATTGACGTACTTGCGGATCACCTCGACCAGTTCCTTCTGCAAGGCTGGCAGGTAGTCCGGGGTGCTGCGTTGGCCGCGTTCGTGCGCCACGATGATCTGTAGACGCTCTTTCGCGACCGATGCGGTACTGGGTTTTTTGTTGGCGCGAAAGAAGTCGAGAAATTTCATTGTTTAGTTGCCTCCAAAGATACGCTCGAAGAATCCCTTCTTCTTGACATCGAGGAAGCGGTGTTCCACGGTCTTGCCCAGCAAGCGATCCACGGCATCGCTGTACGCCTGGCCGGCGTCGCTCTGGTCGTCGAGAATCACCGGTACGCCCTGGTTGGATGCCTTGAGCACCGCCTGGGATTCCGGGATCACGCCCAGCAGAGTCACGGCGAGGATTTCCTTCACGTCTTCAACACCGAGCATTTCGCCGTTGTTGACGCGCTCCGGGTTGTAGCGGGTGAGCAGCAGGTGTTCCTTGATCGGGTCCTGGCCTTCTTCGGCGCGCTTGGACTTGCTGGCCAAGAGGCCCAGCATACGGTCCGAGTCACGTACCGAGGACACTTCCGGGTTGGTCACCACGATGGCTTCATCGGCGAAGTACATCGCCAGGTGAGCACCGGTTTCGATACCGGCCGGCGAATCGCATACTACGTATTCGAAGGTTTCCTTGAGCTCGGCGAGGACTTTGCCCACGCCTTCTTTGGTCAGCGCGTCTTTGTCACGGGTCTGGCTGGCGGCCAGCACGTACAGGTTCTCAAGGCGCTTGTCCTTGATCAGGGCCTGTTGCAGGTTGGCTTCGCCGTTCACCACGTTGACGAAGTCATACACCACGCGGCGCTCGCAGCCCATGATCAGGTCAAGGTTACGCAGGCCGACGTCGAAGTCGACGATGACTGTCTTGTGGCCGCGCAGAGCGAGGCCGGTACCGATAGCGGCGCTGGTGGTGGTCTTACCCACACCACCCTTGCCGGATGTAACCACGAGAATCTTGGCCAAGGTGTTTCACCCCTAAGGAAAAAGGACTTTCGGTCCCTGAAAAACATCTCTTGGAGCTCGCCGCAGGCGGACAGCCTTTGCAGGAAAAAGCCGGGGTTTCCATGGGAAAACACCAACTTCCAAAAAGTCCTACACAAGTCTTGCCGGTTTCGCTTTGCTATCAGAGTCTAGAGATGCTTGGAAAATGCGGCAGTATCCGTTAAAGACGGATGATGTTCAACACATCGCCCGACAGGTTGACCTGTACCGAAGCGCCCCACAGTGGATCGCGGCGCAAATCTTCGGAAACCTTGTACTGACCCGCGATGGAAACCAGCTCAGCGGTCAACTGCTGGCAAAAAATACGCGCCTTGGTATCACCCTTGATGCCGGCCAGGGCGCGTCCGCGCATCGGGCCGTATACATGGATGTTGCCATCGGCAAGAAGTTCCGCCCCCGGGCTGACCGAGGAAACCACCACAAGGTCGCCGCCCTGGGCGTAAATCTGCTGCCCGCCGCGCACAGGCGAGGTGATGATCTTGGTTGGCCTGATCGTAGGCTCGGGCGGTTTTTCCGGTTTTTTCTTTTCTTCGCCGACCGATGGTTCCAGCGCACGCTCGCGGGCGCCGGACGGTGGCAGTACTGGCAGTTCAATGGCGATGGCGGCGGCAATGTCTTCGATGCGGCTGGCGCGGATGGCCAGTGTACGCAGGCCATGGGAGCGGCATACGCGCATCAGCCCGGGCAAATCAATCACGCCCTGGCCGGCCGGCAGCTTGTCCAGCGCCAGCACCAGCGGGGCGTTGTTGAAGAAGTTCGGCGCCAGGGCGACCTTGGCGGCCAGTTGGCGGTCCAGGGCGTCGAGGTCATTGCGGGCCAGTTCCAGCACGGTAATGGCGAGCATGCTGCCTTTTAGCTGGAACACGGGATCTTGGTCTAGCGGTTCGGTTTGGCTCATGGTCGGCGAAAACGGCTTGTCACGAAAAGTGTCGAGACTTATAACGAGAACACTCACCCGCCGCAAGCCGAGTCGAACCGTTGTAGAATGCGCGGCCCTTGTCTTTACCGGAATCTGTAATGGATCGCCCGCGTTTTCGAGCTGTATTTCTTCACCCGCGTTTTTGGCTGCTATGGCTGGGGCTCGGCCTGCTGTGGCTGGTCACTCAATTGCCGTATCGGGCGCTGTTGACCATTGGTCGCCTGCTGGGCGCGGGCATGTACCGCGTGGCCGGTGATCGTCGCCGTATCGCGGCGCGCAACCTCGAGCTGTGCTTCCCGGAAAAATCTGCCAAGGAACGCAAACGTCTGCTCAAGGAAAACTTCGCTTCCACCGGCATCGCCTTCTTTGAAATGGCCATGAGCTGGTGGTGGCCCAAGCCGCGCCTGGCGCGCCTGGCCCATGTCGAAGGGCTGCAGCACCTCACGCAGGCGCAGTTGGAAGGCAAGGGCGTAATCCTCATGGCGCTGCACTTCACCACCCTGGAAATCGGCGCGGCGCTGCTGGGGCAAAAGCACACCATTGACGGCATGTACCGCGAACACGGCAACCCGTTGTTCGACTTTATCCAGCGCCGTGGCCGCGAACGCCACAACCTCGATTCCCTGGCCGTGGAGCGTGACGACGTGCGCGGCATGCTCAAGCTGCTGCGCGCCGGCCGGGCCATCTGGTACGCGCCAGACCAGGACTACGGCGCCAAGCAAAGTATCTTCGTGCCGCTGTTCGGCATCCAGGCCGCCACCGTCACCGCCACCAGCAAGTTCGCCCGCCTGGGCAAGGCGCTGGTGGTGCCGTTTACCCAGGAGCGCCTGGCTGACGGCAGCGGTTACCGCCTGGTGATCCATGCGCCGCTGACCGACTTCCCGGGTGAAACCGACGAGGTCGACTGCCTGCGCATCAACCAGTGGGTGGAAGCCTCGGTGCGCGAATGCCCCGAGCAATACCTGTGGACGCACCGCCGGTTCAAGAGCCGGCCACCGGGTGAGCCCAAGTTGTACGAAAAGCGCCGTCGATAACCCCAACCCCTTCTCACATGGAGTGACGCAATGCGCCCAGCGGAACCGGTCACAGGCCTGATTCTTTCCGGCGGCGGGGCGCGCGCGGCGTATCAGGTGGGGGTGTTGGCGGCGATTGCCGAGTTGCTGCCTGCGGGGGCAGCGAATCCTTTTCCGGTGATCGTCGGCACCTCCGCTGGCGCGATCAATGCGGTGAGTCTGGCCAGTGGCGCCAGTGATTTTTCCGCGGCCATCCAACGGTTGACGGCCTTCTGGCAGGGCTTTCGTAGCCATCAGGTGCTGCGCAGCGATTGGCCGGGGGTGATGCGCCAGGCCAGTCGTTTCCTGATCCATAGCCTGTTGGGCTTGGGTAGCCAGGTGCCGGTGGCATTGCTCAACAGCTCGCCACTGCGCGACTTGTTGCAAGAGCGTTTGAACCTGGACGGCATCGACGAAGCGATCCGTCGCCAGCATTTGCAGGCGGTGGCGGTGACCGCGTTTGGTTATGAGTCCGGGCAAGCGGTGACCTTCTATCAGGGCGGCGGCACCATTGATGCCTGGCTGCGCCATCGGCGTATCGGTGTGCCCACCCAATTGACCGTGGAGCACCTGCTGGCCAGTTCGGCGATCCCGTTGCTGTTTGCCCCGGTCAAACTCGGCCAGGAGTACTTCGGCGATGGCGCGGTGCGCCAGTCCGCCCCCATCAGCCCGGCCTTGCACCTGGGCGCCAGTCGCGTGTTGGTGGTGGGGGTGAGTGGCAACCCACGGGGCAATGAGCCTTCGGTGCAACGCACCTACACCGGCCAGCAACCGACCCTGGCGCAAATTGGCGGGCACATGCTCAACAGCACGTTCATTGACAGCCTGGAAAGCGATATCGAGCTGCTGGAGCGCTTGAACCAGTTCAGCCGCGTCGTGCCTGTGGATGCGGCGGTGCAGGGCCTGGCGCCAGTGGAGGTGCTGGTGATTGCCCCCAGCCAGCCCATCGATGAAATCGCCGCACGACATCGCCAGGAGTTGCCGGCGGCACTGCGTGTGTTTTTGCGCGGGCCTGGGGCGACCAAGACCAGCGGCGCGGGGGTGTTGAGTTATCTGTTGTTCGAGGCGGGGTATTGCAGCGAGTTGATCGAGCTGGGGCGCAAGGATGCGCTGGCCAAGCGCGAAGAAATCACCCGGTTCCTCGGCCTGACGCCGAACTGAATGTGGGAGCTGGCTTGCCTGCGATAGCGGTATGCCAGCCAACACTGCTGGTACAGACATACCGCGATCGCAGGCAAGCCAGCTCCCACAGGGAACCGCGATCGACCTTTAGAAGTGGTACTTGACCAGGAAACTTGCTGTGTCCTGAGTCGTCTTGAAGGCGCCGCTGTCTTCAATCCCGTATTTGTTCTTCCAGTAGTCGTACTCAAAACCCACATACAACTGCTTGTCGCCCCAATGCAGCGCCTTGCCCAAGTCGTATTTGACCTGTGGGTTGAAGTGCAGGTTGGCGTGGTAAGTGCCACGGGCGTTCTTGTCGTTATCCACCACCCAGTCCATGAAACCGTCGATCAACACGTCGGAGTTACCCACGGGAATGGTGTACGACCACACCGGGGTGATCTGCCACACGCCGTCACCCGGGCGATTGCCTTCGGTCTGGCGCTGGTAGAAGTTCAGCTGGAAGTAGTCGAAACCGGGGATGTTCAAATCGAATGCCGGGCCCAGCAAGTAGGACTCGTTATCGCCTTCGCCGAACTCATAGGTGAAGGCCAGCAACACATCCTTGATCGGGCCGAATGACAGGTCCTTGTTGAGAATCTTGCCGAATGACAAGCGCGGGCTGAACTCGCCGTAGTAAGTGTTGGGCCCGACGTTGCCGTCTTCCTTGCCGTTGTAAAAGATGCGGTCGAGGAAGAAGAAGTTGTCGCCATACTTCCACGCGTCGGCATGTTCGAAGGTGACGGTTTGCTGGATCTGCGGGTTGACGGTAAAGCTCTTGCCCCACAGGTAAGTCAGGCTGTTGTTTTGCCACTGCAACAAGTCACCGGCCACGGCTTGGCCACCGGCCAACAGCGACCCTGCCAGCATCAGGCCTTTGAACATAGGTTTCATTCGGTTGCTCCCGAGTTAAAGTTTTATGGTTTTTCTTCTACGCAGGCGCTCTGGTGTGGCGCCTTTTGGTTCGCTGCAAAAATCGTCTGTTCGGTCAGCTTTGATGCTTTTAGCAAGAGCTGCGCCAAGGTGTTCAAAAAGCCAAAAAATCCCCGTCGGCTGCAACGGATGCAGTCGAATAAAGGGGACTTTTGCGCACTTTGGCAGCAAACATCAGGCCGGGATAAGTTGGCCTTGAGGTCAGCTTTTACATTCGCTGTTTTTTTTTGAGTCGATTCGAGCGGGCGCGGAGAATACTGACTCCCAGGCCTGGGCTCAAGTGCGCTGTAACAGAGCGCGAGGGGCAAGAATGGGGCGCGGCGTGTGGCCGGCCCCACGTCAAGGCTGTGCATGTGGGCGTTCCCTGTTTGTTGTTATTTTTGTACTAACAAAGGAATCAATGCGTATGGGCGACTTCGGGGCGCTCAGCGCCACCGAGGATGTTGAACAAAATGTTCAGCGACAACGCGCTGAGGGTCGCCATGGCGATGCCGCTGTGGGTAATCGGGCTCATCCACAACGGCAGCTGTGCGAAGAACTCCGGGCGCACCACGGGGATCAGGCCCATGCCGATGCTCACCGCCACCAGCAACTGGTTACGCCGATCAGCGATGTCGGCTTCCTGCAGGATCTTGATCCCGGTCGCCGCCACCATCCCGAACATGGCAATCGCCGCGCCGCCGAGTACCGCGGGTGGAATCGACGCCACCAGGTAGGCCGCCTTGGGCAACAGGCTCAGCACGATCAAGAATGCACCAGCCATGAGCGTGACGGAGCGGCAGCGCACGCCGGTCATCTGCACCAGGCCGATATTCTGCGCGAAGGAGGAGTGGGTAAAGGTGTTGAAGAAGCCGGCAAAGAACGACGCGCCGGCATCGCACAGCAGGCCGCGCCGCAGCATCTTCGGCGTGACCTCCTGGCCGGTGATCTTGCCCAGGGCCAGGAACATGCCAGTGGACTCGACAAAAATGATCACCACCACCAGGCACATCGACAGGATCGGCGCCAACTCGAACTTGGGCATGCCAAAGTGCAACGGCGTCACCACCTGCACCCACGGCGCCTGGGCCAGGCCACTGAGGTCGACCATGCCGATCACGCCACACAGCGCGTAACCCAGGCCCATGCCGATCAGCACCGAGATGTTCACCCAGAAGCCGCGCATGAAGCGGTTGATCAGCAAGATAGTGGCCAGTACCAGGGCGGCGATCGCCAAGTAGACCGGCGAGCCAAACGTGGCGGCGGCGCTGCCCCCGCCGGCCCAGTTCACTGCCACGGGAAACAGCGAAAGGCCGATGGCGGTGATCACGGTACCGGTCACCAGCGGTGGGAAAAAGCGCACCACCTTGGACATGAACGGCGCGATCAGCATGCCGAAGAACCCGGCGGCGATGGTCGCGCCGAAGATGCCCTGCAAACCGATGCCGGGCATGCCGGCCATGGCGACCATGCTGCCCACGGCGGCAAAACTGGCGCCCATCATCACCGGCATGCGGATGCCCATCGGGCCGATGCCGAACGACTGCACCATGGTGGCAATACCGGCTACGAGTAGGTCGGCGTTGATCAGAAAGGCGATTTCTTCACGGCTCAGGCCGGCGGCCTGGCCAATGATCAGAGGCACGGCGACGGCACCGCCGTACATCAGCAAGACGTGTTGCAGGCCTACCAGAATCAATTGCAAGAGGGGCAGCCGCACCATGGCGGGCGCGGCAGGAGTCTGCGTTTCTAACTGGGACATGCAACACCTCGAATCTTTTTATTTTTGTGTTGTTTGGCATTCAATTGCCGGATGAAACTTAATCTTCAAGCCATCACTGATCTCCCTTGTGGGAGCTGGCTTGCCTGCGATGGCGGTGTGTCAGTCACCGAAAGCGTTGGTGATCTGCCGCTATCGCAGGCAAGCCAGCTCCCACATGGGAACGGTGTGAAACAGTCAGTTGGTGCGCGCCCCCTGGTTGATCCAGGTGCCAATCAAATCCCGCTCCTGCTGGGTCATCTGGGTAATGTTGCCCAGTGGCATGATCTGGCTGGCCACGGCCTGCGCTTGAATGCGCGCGGCTTGCTGCTGGATCTGTGCCGGTGTGTCGAACATCACCCCAGCCGGAGCGGTGCTGAACAGCGGGCTGGTGGGCTTGGCCGAGTGGCACACGGTGCAGCGTTGCTCGATCACGTGGTGCACCTGGCCGAAGTCCGTGGTGGCCTGGGCCGGTGCCGGTTCAGCGGCGGGTGCGGCAGGCGCGGCCGGTTTCAAGCCACCGCCCAATGCGGTTTCCGGCAGGGGTTGGTACTCGATGGCAGCCGGTGCCTTGGCAATCGGCTCAGCGGGCTTGGGCCCGGTCACGTAGGCCAGGCTGATCATCGCCAAGGCGCCCACGGGCAAGGTCCACGCATACTTCTGGCTGTCATGCCGGGTGTTGAAGTAGTGGCGCACCAACACCGCCGCCACCGCGATCCCGGCCAGGATCAGCCAGTTGTATTGGCTGCCATAGGTGCTCGGGAAGTGGTTGCTGATCATGATGAACAGCACCGGCAAGGTGAAGTAGTTGTTGTGGCGTGAACGCAGCAGGCCCTTGGCCGGCAGCGCCGGGTCGGGTGTGCGGTTCTCGGCGATGGCCGCCACCAGCGCGCGCTGGGCCGGCATGATGATGCGGAACACGTTACCCACCATGATCGTGCCGATCACCGCACCCACGTGCAGGTACGCACCGCGGCCGCTGAACACTTTGCTGAAGCCGTAGGCCGCCGCAATCAACAGTACGAACAGGATCAAGCCGAGCAGGGCAGGGCGTTTGCCCAGGGCCGAGTCGCAGAGGAAGGAGTAGATGAACCAGCCGGCGAACAGTGAGCCGATGCCCAGCAACACGCCTTCGGTGCCGCTGAGGCTGCTGCCGGGGGCGAGCAGGTACAGCGTGGGGTTGAGGTAGAACACCACGCACAGCAGCGCGACGCCCGACATCCAGGTGAAATAGGCTTCCCATTTGAACCAGTGCAGGTTGTCCGGCATGGTCGGTGGGGCCAGTTTGTATTTTTCCAGGTGGTAGATACCGCCACCGTGGATCGCCCACAAGTCACCGGCCAGGCCGTTCTTGGGGTTGACGCGATTAAGGTTGTTTTCCAGCCAGACGAAGTAGAAAGAAGCGCCGATCCAGGCGACGCCAGTGATCATGTGAACCCAGCGCACGCTCAGGTTCAGCCATTCCAACAGATGTGCTTCCACAGTCTTTACCTCTCGCCTGTCACCCTTGTTGTCGGGTGATCAGACCTTCTCTTATTGGTGGGGGGCGAGGATCAACCGCTCATCCTCTTTGAAAAAATGCTCATCGCAGTTATTGCCTGTGCCACTGCGATCAACCACCAGGAAGTCATCCCGCTTTTCGATCGTCAGCACCGGGTGGTGCCAGACGCCGCGATGGTAATTAATGCCCTGCCTGCCGTTGGTGACGAAGGCGCGGACCAAGCCTGATACAGGTTCATCGCCAAGTGGCGCGACCACGATCAGAAAGGGGTTGCCGAGCAGCGGAATGAAAGCCTGGCTGCCCAGCGGGTGTCTCTCCAGCATGCACACGGTCAACGGCATGTCCTGCGCGTCGGCGCGGAAGATGCTGATGATGGCGTGGTCTTCCGGCTTCGCGGTTTCGACCGTGGCCAGTTTGTGAAAGCGCATGGTCGACCCGTTGTTGATCATGAAGTGGTCGCTGCCGTCGGTTTCGATAACGTCTCCGAAGGGGGCGAAGGCTTCTTTGGTCAGGGGTTCGATCATCAGTGTGCGCATGGCTGTCTTCTTATCCGAATACTGTGTTGTTTGGTCTATTGCTATCGCGGGCAAGCCCGCTCCCACATTTGGAATGCATTCCCCTGTGGGAGCTGGCTTGCCTGCGATGGCATCACCGCTTATTTCGACACTTTGCCCAGGACGCGCAGGCGACTCACACCACCATCCGGGAACACGTTCAAGCGGATGTGGGTAATCGGCCCCAGCGCCTTGATCTGCTCGGCGAAGGTGTGTTCGGCGTGCATTTCCAGCTTCTGTGCCGGCAGCAGTTCGCGCCAGAACAGCGATTGGGTTTCGATCTGGCTGTCGGTGCCGCCTTTCACAAAGGCGCCCTGGATCGAGCAGGTGTCCGGGTAGTTGCCCTTGAAGTGCAGGGTGTCGACCACGATTTTCTCGATCTCGCCCGGGTGGCCCAGGGCGACGATCACCCAGTCATTGCCAGGCGTACGACGACGTGCGGTTTCCCAGCCGTCGCCCATGTTGATGCCACGGCCCGGGTTGAGGATGTTGCTCATGCGGCCGAAGTGTTCGTCGGAACAGGCCAGGGCACGGCCGCCATTGAGCGCGGCAGCCAGGTCGACCTGTTCGTTGTCGCCCACCGAAGACCAGTCGCGGAACGGCACACCGTACACCCGCAGACGCGCTACGCCGCCATCCGGGTAGATGTTGAAGCGCAGGTGGCTGAACGCCTGGTCGTTGTTGATCTCGTGGTAGTGGTGGCTGTTGCCTTGCAGCTCGACGGCCGACAGCACTTCCACCCACTGGGTGTTGGCATCCGGCTCGCCCGAGGCCAGGAAGCAGGCTTCCAGGGAGGCCGACGGCGGGAAGTTGCCGGTGAAGAATGAAGTGTCGATGTCCACGCCTTTGATCGAACCCGGCACGCCCAGGCGGATCACCGCGCTGTCGTAGCCTTCGAAGCGCTTGCGGCGTGACTCCCAGCCGTCCATCCACTTGCCGTTGTCATCGAAAACGCCCTCCTTCCACACGGCCGGGGTCGGCTGGAACAGGCGGTTGGCGTCAGCGAACCAGTCATCGGTCACCGAGATGATCTTGGTGCCCAGGCGGGCGTCGGCCAGGTTGACGAACTTCTCGAAAGGTACGGCGTAAGCTTTCATTCTTCTTGTCTGCCTTAGATAGAGTGGCTGGGGATGGACTGCTAGAGGTTCAGTAAACGGAACAACGCGATCTTGTTGATCTCGTCCAGCGCGCACTTGAACTCAGCGTCTGCAGAGTTGTGGATGCGCGTTTCGAACGCGGCGAGGATCTGGTGCCGGTTGCTGCCTTTTACCGCCATGATGAAGGGAAACTTGAACTTGGCTTTGTAGGCCTCATTCAGCTCGGTGAAGCGAGAAAACTCTTCGGCCGTGCATTGGTGAATACCCGCGCCCGCTTGTTCATCGGTGCTGGCTTGGGTCAGTTGGCCCTGGACGGCAGCTTTGCCGGCCAGGTCCGGGTGAGCATTGATCAGCGCCAGTTGCGAGGCGTGATCAGCGCTCAACAGGATATCGCTCATGCGCTGGTGCAGGGTTTCGATCTGGTCGATCGACGCGTCCTGGCCGAGGTCGAAGGCCTTTTCGGCCACCCATGGCGAGTGTTCGTAGATATCGGCGAAGGCCTGAACGAAGGCGTCGCGGCTCAAGGTCGAAGGTTTAAGGGTTTGGAACGCAGTCATTTCGCCGCTCCCGGGAAAGGGTGGGTTTGGTGCCAGTGACGGGCGATGTCCACGCGGCGGGTGAACCACACCTGGTCATGGCCTTTGACGTATTCAATGAAGCGCTTGAGCGAGGCCAGGCGTGCCGGGCGGCCGATCAGGCGGCAATGCAGGCCGATGGAGAGCATCTTTGGCGCCTCGGCGCCTTCGGCATACAGCACGTCGAAGGCGTCCTTGAGGTACTCGAAAAAGTCATCGCCCTTGTTGAAGCCCTGCACCTGGGTGAAGCGCATGTCGTTGGTGTCCAGGGTGTAGGGGATCACCAAATGCGGCTTGCCGTGGGGGGTGTTGGGTTCCCAGTAGGGCAGGTCGTCGTCGTAGGTGTCGCAGTCATACAGGAAACCGCCTTCCTCCATCACCAGGCGACGGGTGTTGGGGCCGGTGCGGCCGGTGTACCAGCCCAGCGGGCGTTCGCCGGTGAGTTCGGTGAGGATGCGGATGGCTTCGAGCATGTGCTCGCGCTCCTGGGCCTCGTCCATGTACTGGTAGTCGATCCAGCGGTAGCCGTGGCTGCAGATCTCGTGGCCGGCGGCGACCATGGCGCGGATCACATCCGGGTGGCGCTGGGCGGCCATGGCCACGGCGAAGATGGTCAGCGGGATGTCGAATTCTTTGAACAGCTTGAGGATGCGCCACACGCCGGCACGGCTGCCGTACTCGTACAGCGACTCCATGCTCATGTTGCGCTCGCCTTGCAGCGGCTGGGCCGAGACCATTTCCGAGAGGAAGGCTTCTGACTCTTTGTCACCGTGCAGAATGTTGCGCTCGCCGCCTTCTTCGTAGTTGAGTACGAACGACAGCGCAATGCGTGCCTTGCCCGGCCAGTGGGGGTGAGGAGGGTTACTGCCGTAACCGATCAGGTCGCGTGGGTAGTCAGCGCTCACTGCAGTCTTCCTTCTTGTTCGTGGTAGCAAATGTGTGGCGGCCGGGCAGTGGAATGACTGAGTGGCGTCACAGCGATGAGTGATTGTATACAACTTATCGCGAACTTTGTAAGCCTGCATTTCTGCATTTTTTCTGAACGGGCGCTCTACGGGTCTCTGCAAGAAACTTGCCTAAGTGGTCAGGTTAAAATCAAAAAGCCCACTGTAGGAGCGAGCTTGCTCGCGAAAAACCTGAGGGCGCCACTTTTCATCCTGAGAGCCCGCGTTATCGTTGGCGTTTTTCGCGAGCAAGCTCGCTCCTACGGGGGGTTGAAGCACTGTGAAATTTATTGTGTACAATTTTCTTTGAAAATGTCTTAATCAGTCATCACCGGCTTTTTCACTGCCCTGAAAGAGTGCGGGTTTTCCTATTACTGACTTCGGGAGGCGCATAAAAGCCATGGGACGTTTGACCACACACGTTTTGGACGCCGCGCATGGCTGCCCCGGCAGCGGCATCAAGGTTGAGTTGTACCGCGTCGAAGGCGCGCAGCTGGAGCTGGTTGCCACCGCCACCACCAACAGCGATGGCCGTTGCGACACGCCGCTGCTGCAAGGCGACGACTACCGCAGCGGCGTGTACCAACTGCAGTTCAGCGCCGGTGATTACTACCGTGCCCGTGGCGTGCAGTTGCCCGAGCCGGCTTTTCTGGACGTGGTGGTACTGCGCTTTGGCATCAGTGCCGAACAGGACCATTACCATGTGCCTTTGCTGATTTCGCCTTACAGCTACTCCACCTATCGCGGTAGCTGAGTCGTCACCTCGCTTCACACCCCCAAATGCTCTTCGTTGGTTTCGCCCGCGCACACTGCGGGCTTTTTTTTGCCCGTGGCTTGTGAATTGGCCGCTCAAGTATGTAACGCACCCTGGGCGGCAGCGGTGCCTAGTCTCGGCTTTTCTGAACGGAATAGTCGCTATGAGCACCGACACCACGGCCTGGGCCGACAAGCTTGATTTCGATGACCCACACACCTCTTCCCTGGAGCGTGACGAGGCCATTCGCGTGTTGCTGACCCGTCGGCTCAATGCGGTCGCGCACCCCAGCCATGAAATCAACCAGATCCACCAGGCTCAGGTCAGGGGACGCGAATCGGCCAAAGCCCTCAGCGGCCTGATTGGACGCGCACCGAGGATACTGGGGGTCATTCGTGGCGCATTGCGCGAAGCCTTCTCCCTCGACCCTGACACCTTACTGTTCACCGAACCTCTGCCCCCGGCTCCCGCGCGCAAGGTCAACAGCTTGACCGAGCGGGCCCTGGCGTTGCTGATCCAGCCCAATGTACCGCTCAATATCAACCAGTTCACCTCATTGAGCCTCAAGGATGATCCGACCAAGCGTCTAACGTTTACCGCCAGGGAAGCATTGGTTCGGGTCAAGGACTTGGCGCTGCTCGCTCGGTTCGAGCGCGCGGTAGCCGAGTATTGGCAGCAGTTGGCCCACGGTTCCTGGCTGACACGTCGAGAGCGCTGGGTGCAATTGCGCACATCGTTGTTCGCCGAAAATGCGTTTTTGGCCCATCGCACGTCTCAACTGACGGACAGTGGCTATGACATGCTAAGCAAACTGCTGCAAATACCTGACGCCGGCTTGCGTCAGAAGGCCGGCGGGGAATGGGCTGCGATTCAGGTGAGCCACATCATGTGGCCCGGGACTAATCGGGCCATGGTGCCCATCCCGGGGGCTCTGCATATTTATCGTGATGGCGTCGTCGGGGGGACGCCCCAGGTTATTTATCTGCCCGGTCTGTTCCGCGAATTCTATGAGTTCGACTCTTTTAACCAGATGCAGTGTGATTTGCCGCTATTGGTCAACGGCCCCTTGAGCAGTGCTTTATGGCAATGCCTGCCGCTGCGTCGTAGGCATGAGGCGTGTAACACCATCGGCGCAACGCCCATGACATTCGTCCGGCAACATGGGGACGCGTTGCAAAACAGTGCGAGCGAATTGCTGGACGGGCAATGGGATAACGAGCTGGCGTGTGCCTTATCGATCAATCATGGGGTGATGGGCATTCAGGACGCGGGGCAGCCGGCTATCGCCGGTATCCAACGCTTTCTCAGGTTTATCCAAAAAGGGCGCCAGCGTGTGGTGGCGTTCACTCGGTTGGGCCGTACCCTGGATGCCTTGTTGGAGTGGGATTACAAGCGCCGCAGTGACGAAATTGTACTTGGGCGCCTGACGCCGGACCTCGCGTTCAAAACCCAGCAAGCACAGCTCAAGCGTTACGAAAAAAAACTGATGGGTTTGCTGGACGCCACGGATGTGGGCAGCGCCAGCGCGGGCTACCAGGAATTTTTGCGCCTTGAACGCCAATGGCAGGACCAGGTTGCGGTGGCGCGCAAGTGGGCGCAAAGCCCGCTTGAACGCGTGTTTCAGAGTGATTACTGGCTGGAGAAACCCGAGGGCTCACGCACACGTGGTTCGTTGCTAATGCAAGCGCAGCGTGACGCCTTGCTTGGGGAGGCGCAGATGCAACACCGCTTGGGCCTGATGAGTCGCGCCCATCTGGAGTGTCTGGAGGCTGTGTTGAATGAAGCATGGGTACCCGGGGCCAAGTCCACGGACAGCTGTGTACTGCAAGTATCCGTGGGTGGCGAGGCAACCAAATTGTACCCATTGCTGGGCGCAGTAGTGGTAACCACCCAAGCGGCTCGGACTCAGCCGGGGG
Organism: Pseudomonas sp. AP42; assembly: GCF_001728935.1. Taxonomy (NCBI): domain Bacteria; kingdom Pseudomonadati; phylum Pseudomonadota; class Gammaproteobacteria; order Pseudomonadales; family Pseudomonadaceae; genus Pseudomonas; species Pseudomonas sp. AP42. The sequence goes on along the minus strand of NZ_LYSO01000054.1, from coordinate 14,999 downwards.
CCCTGTATCCCGTAGTGTTATATGTGATGGGCCAGCATGGCGGGCTGGTGACATTCGATAGCTTGAACGCCTTTGTCGCGGGCCTGCAAGCCAGCCTGAAAAGCCGCGATAGCTCGGTGTTATGGCGCTGCATCGAGCGTCACCGGCGCGAGGCGGTGCGCACGTCGATCAGTTTGCTGCCGCAGACGGCTGCACTGGTGGTGAGCTACACCGCGATCGAGCGTTACATGTTCAAAGACCTGTTCATGAAACTGGCGGTACACCATATCGCGCTGAACAAGCGTATTGACAAGGGTAAGAGACTGTTCAGCGAAGTGAGTGATCCGCAGCTGAGCCGGATGTTGCTGGCTCGGGAGCTGTTCGAGTGTCTGCAAGTACCTGACAATGATGCTCGAACACTGGCCTTGGCCAACATCGACTTGTTGCAGGCGGCAGCTGCTGAGGCCAAAAAACTCCCTTCGTGGCTCGGCATCGCATCGCCCGCTCAGCGCAAACACTATAAGCGTTTGTTACGCCGCTATCTGGTCAGCATTTTTGCACTGGAAACCAAGCTCTGGCAGGACTTGCCTGACTTGGAGCCCTTTGCTCGCCAAGCCCTGATTGCCAAATTGACCGTGGACGGTTTCTATCCGCAATTGGATATCGATACCCCCCTGTTCGACATGCCCGATGATGTCAGCACTCACTACGAGGGCTGGACGAGCCAGGGGGCGGTGGGTGATCGTCAGATTAAAACGGTGGTCAGTAAGGAACGTACCACCTTCAGCATGCTGCAATTGGCGTTGCACAACCTCAACCCTGAGGCGCCTTGGACCCGCTGGCGCTTGAACCGGGCGCGCTGGCTGGAACCCGTCTGGAAAGAACGCTTGAGTGTGAGCTACCTGATCAAAATGATCGCATCGCTGAATGTGGGGGGCGAATACGACAAGCAGATCCGTAAGGCTTTTTATCCGAGCCCTGGCTCGTCCTTCGGGCTGTCTCAGGCGCTAGTCGATCGAGGCTTTAAACAGCGCGCCGAGATGCAGTTGTACTCGGCGGCGCGACAAGGCTTGAACGATTGGAGCCAGCGTCTGTTTACCTTCGCCATGGCCGCGCGCAAGGCAGGCGATCTGAAAAACGACGAGTTTGACGTGCAACTGGCTGTCCTGCGCCTGGTGGGCGTTACCCTGGAATATGATCGCCACATCGCCGGGGTACTGGTGATTCATGACAAGCCCACCGGGAAGTGCGTAGTGTACTGGCCCACGGCAGTGGCAAGCCGGGTGATGGTCGGGTACGCCAGTTTGGCCGAAGCCGAAAAAGCCCTGAATCGGTTGGGCGCATTACCTGCCAACCTGAAAGAGTTGGCGCGCCTGGTGGCTCCCGGCTGGGAGCATCAGGCGGTGCAAGATTATCCCGACGAAAGCCTCCAGCTAGAGCCCAGGCTGCCTGACTCGGCCAAGCATCGTCTCCTCCCCGGGGCAGACCTCATGGCGGTTCTCGTTGAATTCTTCCTGCTCAAGCATAAAGACCCGGCGGCCGGGCTTGAAGCTGTCGAAGCGCAAATCGAGGAGCAGATTGCGCTGCAACCAGAAAGTTGGTTGGAGGTTGTGACCACCTCCCATTCCAATCCCACGGCGCTGCTGGCCCATGCCCGGGTGTTCGAGCTGCAACGACGTACGCAGGCTCGGTCCAATTCCTCCCAGGCACTGGGGGAGTACCGTGAGCGACGCCTGAGAGAACAGTTCGAGGCCACGATTCGTGGGTTACTGGCATTTATTCCAGTGCTAGGGGTGGGCATCAGCTTGTATGAGATGCTGCTGGCGGCGCGGCGCTATCATTTGAGCGGTTCTGGTCATGACGCGGTAGATGTGGTGGCTCTGACGCTCTTTGCATTTATTGATGTGCTGTCTACCTTTGCCCCAGGCCCCAAGGGTGCTCGCGTCGCACGGGGCGCTCTGCCTCGCTATAAAGGCAACACATTCGCTCTCACAGGCCTGAAGGCGCCGTCGAGCAAGCCGACTCATCTGCTTGCGCGCTTCAAATCAACCGACGTATTGGAAGGCGCCGTTGAGTTGAAGGGGCCAGCAAGCAAGACTCAGTACGTGAAGAATGGCCAGCAGTTGCTTGCCGAGGGGGGCGAGCTCTACACGGTGTATCAGCGCAAGGCCGAATCGGTCGTGCGCTTTAAAGAATCGCAAAATGAACTGGTATTGAATATCCATCAGCCCCCAGAGTGGTTACTGGGGGCCGATACGCCTCAACCGGTGGCGGGAAGCAGTTCGGCGGCCCGTCAGCCGTGGCCTGCGGCCGTGCCGACCTGGCGACCATCCACTGCACGCGGGGTGACTGAAAACGCCATTCTTCAGTCGTCTGCAATGGGGGACCGTTGGTTCAGTTGGCGTATTTCACCTGGGTTGGATGCCGATTTTGCTTCTGCCGCTCCTGGGGTGTTTTATATCGGGAAGGATGCCCGCAGGGGGCCGCACCACGTTCTCAGGGTGGCTCCTGTTTATACCAACATAAGGGACCCTTCGAACGTTTATTACAGGTTGCTGCCCCAAGGTGATCAGGCGCCGTTGACGGGTATCGTGTTTATCACCAGGGACTGGACGCCGGTTTCAGCCGCACGGGTTGATATTGGGCGTTGGACAGCCACTGAACTCGCGGAACAACCCCTTCCGGCGTCATATAACACCCTGACGAACCAATGGCGGTTCCATGCGCCCTTGTTTGACAGGCCGCTGCAGCAGTATATCGGTACGGCATTCCCTACCATGACCGTCAGTAGCCAAAGGTTCACCGCCGAAAGGCTGATTGAGTTGTCAGGCTCTACGCGCCAGGTAACGGCCACTCACCTACTTAATGTGCGTTCGACACTCGATACGTGGTTAACCCCGACCCAGGGGAACATTGGCCAGACAGATGATTTATTGCGAATGTTGCGGCCCACTGAAAAGCCGTACACCAGGGTACACATCGGTTACGAAGACCAGGCGCCTGGTTTCACCCGCGTTGACTTTAAGGTGGCGGGATTAGACCCATCGCTTTTATTCGGTGGCCGGTCGGTCGCGGTTGAGCGAAGCACTGCCCAACGCGCGGCCATCAAGAGCGTATTGGAGCAGCAGGGTTTCAATGTCCGCGAAGTAAAAGTGAAGCACGGCAGGGCAATGGATGATCTGATCGCGACTCATCCCAACTCAAACCAGCTGTACTACGTGTCACCCAGCTGGGTGGAGGAGGCCAGTATTCAGCTAAATACCCGACTCTCGGATCTTTGGTTTAGCGACGCACTCAGCAAACACTCCAATGCGCTTCCATTGCAGGGCGTCAAGCTCGCGCTGGACGAAGGGCGCCTGGTTCGGATCGTGGCAGGCATTCAATGGCCGACCAAGAGGACGCTTTCTCCCACCGTCTATTTCGTCAAAGTGAGCCCCTCGCCCCGATAAGCGACACCGCGCCGGCGCCGCCGAACAGCGCGGCGCTGACCCGGTTGAACCAGCTCTGGCCAGCGCCAGAACGCAAGTACCGCGCCGCGCCATGGGCGCCGAGGCCGTAAGCCAGCTTGCACAGCAGGTCGAGCACCGTCCAGGTGGCGATCATGATCAGCAACTGCGGTAAAAAGGCCTGCTGGGCATTGAGAAATTGCGGCAGGAAGGCGGCGAAAAACAGAATGTCCTTGGGGTTACTGGCACCCAGCACAAATGCGCGACCAAACAAGGCGCGAAAGCGCGGCACAGTGGGGGTTTGCGGCACGACTGCACCCTGGCTGGGCTGGCGCGACTGTTGCCAGCTCTGCCAGGCGAGGTAGAACAGGTACAGCGCGCCGACGATCTTCAGCGCGCTGAACAACTGCTCGGAGGCCAGCAACAGCGCGCCCAGGCCCAGGGCCGAGGCGCTCAACAGGCAAATCGAGGCGAACACGCCGCCGAGAAACGCCGGGTACGAGCGGCGCAGGCCGTAGTTGAGGCTGTTGCTGATCATCAACAGCGACAGCGGGCCAGGTATCAGGATTACCACCAGCGCAGCGCCACTGAACAGCAGCCAGGTTTCCAAGGTCATTTACAGTCCTCCCTTCATGCAAAAGCCCCACCCGAAGGTGAGGCGGTTTTTCAGCCGTTCCCGAACTACAGGAAGATGAACTTGGCGATAAAGATCGCGCACAGCACCCACAGGCTGATGGAAATTTCGCGGTACTTGCCGGTGCCGGCCTTCAACGCCACATAAGTGATAAAGCCCAGGGCGATGCCGTCGGCGACCGAAAACGTCAGCGGCATCATGATCGCGGTGACGATCGCCGGAATGCTGTCGGTGGCTTCATCCCAATTGATATGGGCCATGCTTGCCATCATCAGCATCGCAACATAAATCAGCGCGCCGGCCGTTGCGTAGGCAGGAATCATGCCGGCCAGCGGCGCAAAAAACATCGCCGCCACGAACAATATGCCCACGGTCACCGCGGTCAAACCCGTACGGCCGCCAGCAGCCACACCCGCGGCACTTTCCACATAACTGGTCACCGGCGGTACACCGACCATGGCGCCGAACACGCTGGATGCACTGTCAGCCTTCAATGCGCGCGACAGGTTGTCGATCTTGCCATCGGCATTCACCAGCCCTGCGCGTTGTGCAACGCCCATCAGTGTACCGGCAGTGTCGAACATGTGTACAAAAAGAAAGGCAAATACCACGCTGATCATGCTCACATTGAACACACCCATCACGTCCATTGCCATCCAGGTCGGTGCCAGGCTCGGTGGGGTGGCGAGAATGCCGTTGTAGTGCACCAGGCCCAGGCCCCAGCCGGCCAGGGTTACGGCGATGATGCTGATCAGGATGGCGCCGAAGACGCGGTGATAACTGAGGATGGCAATCAGCAGGAAACACACAGCCGCCAGCAGCGGTGCCGGCTCGTGTAGGGAGCCGAGCTTGATCAGCGTCGCCGGGCTGTCGACAATGATGCCGGCGGTTTTCAGACCGATCACCCCCAGGAACAAGCCCACGCCGGCGCCCATGGCATGGCGCAAGCTGACCGGAATGCTGTTGAGCAGCCATTCGCGGATGCGCGACAGCGTCAGAATCATGAACAGCACGCCGGAAATAAACACCGCGCCGAGGGCGGTCTCCCAGGTGTAGCCCATGGTGCCGACCACGGTGTAGGTGAAAAACGCATTCAAGCCCATGCCCGGCGCCAGGCCCACGGGCCAGTTGGCGTACAGGCCCATCAGCAGGCAACCCAACGCCGCGGCGATGCAAGTGGCGACGAAGGCCGCGCCGTGATCGATACCGGCATCGGCCATGATGTTGGGGTTGACGAAGATGATGTAGGCCATGGTGATAAAGGTGGTGAGGCCGGCGATCAGCTCGGTCTTCACTGTGGTGCCATGCAAGCGCAGTTTGAACAGGCGTTCCAGCCAACCGCCTCGGGGCGCGGCCAGGTCCAACGTAGGGGCTTCGGTTTTGCGGCTATCCACAGCGAGTACTCCTCAATCGTTTTATTGTTATTTCCAGCGCCGGTTACATGAGTGGGCAACGGCGCTTTGAGGTACTGGCGGGTTTGTTGACCAAAAGGTCAGGAACTCGCACGAAGCGAATTATGCTTTTGTATACAAATAAAGCAAATAATGTTTTCGATTATCTGGGCGAAAAGGGATGAAAGGCCCACGCCAGGGGATTTATTCTGCGCGACGCCTTGAAACAAGCCCTCGATACCCGCACCTTGTGGGCGCAAGCATTCGGTCAGCAAGGCGAAAAGGGGAGCCCCATGTACAAGGTTTATGGCGATTACAAGTCGGGCAATTGCTACAAGGTCAAATTGATGCTCACTCTGTTGGGCATTCCGTATGAGTGGGTCGATATCGATATCCTCAAGGGCGATACCCAGACCCCTGAGTTCCTGGCCAAAAACCCCAATGGCAAGGTCCCGGTATTGGAGCTTGAAGACGGCACCTGCCTGTGGGAGTCCAACGCGATCCTCAACTTCCTCGCCGATGGCAGCGAATTCCTGCCCACCGAACCGCGCCTGCGTACCCAGGTATTGCAGTGGCAGTTTTTCGAGCAGTACAGCCATGAGCCTTACATTGCGGTGGCGCGGTTTATTCAGTTCTACCTGAACATGCCCGAGGATCGGCTGGAAGAATATAAAACCACCCATAAGGGCGGTTACAAGGCCTTGAGGGTGATGGAGCGTCAGCTTCAAGCCACGCCTTATTTAGTGGGCGAGCAGTTTTCAATTGCCGATATCGCATTGTATGCCTACACCCATGTGGCCCATGAAGGCGGCTTTGACCTGGCGCCGTATCCGGCGGTGCAGGCATGGTTGCAGCGGGTGGCCAGTCATCCCAAGTACGTGGCGATGCTCAATTGAGCTGACGCGGTCAAACTGTGGGAGCGGGCTTGCTCGCGAATGCACAGTGTCAGTCACTGAATGCCTAAACTGATTCACCGCATTCGCGAGCAAGCCCGCTCCCACATTTAGCTCATTGGTGAGTCAGATAGTTCTTTATGTAGCAGTTCAAAGCAGCGCTGCGCCGCCGGGCTCAAGCCCATCCCGCTGCGGCTGATCAAGCCGATCTCCCGATTCACCCCGGGATGATCGATGCTGATCCGCTGCAAACCCTCCAGGCTATCCGCCGCCGATTCCGGCAGCACACTGATGCCCAACCCCTGGCGCACCAGGGCCAATACGGTCGACATGTAGTTGGCCTCCATGCCGGCGTTCAGCGTCAGCCGTGTCTCATCGAACAGCGTATCCACTTGCTCACGCACACTGCTGTCGCGCCCGGTCAGGATGATCGGCTGGTCTGCCAGTTGCTCCAGGGTCAATTGGCGGTGATGGGCGAGCGCATGACCCGATGGCACAAACGCGCACAGCCGATCATTGAGCACCGGCACGAAGTCCAGGCCGTGGCTCAGGCGGGCGCGCACGCCGATGCCGAAATCCACTTCGCCGTTGCGAACCTTTGCGTGAATGCGCTGGGCCACCAGGTCATGCAGGCGCACTTCGATGCCGGCGAAGCGTTCGCGAAACAGGCGCAAGGCCGGGGGCAGGGCGCCGGCGCAAACTGAGGGCAGGGCGGCGATGGTTACCACGCCACGGCGCAATGCAGCGAGGTCGCGGGAGCCGGTGACGATGTTGTCCAGGTCCAACAGCAGTTTTTCCATAGGCCCGCGCGCGTCCTGGCCTGCGGCGGTAATGCTCACGTGGCGCGGGCTGCGGTCGAGCAGGGCGACGCCGAGCCAGTCTTCCAGTTGCTGCACCTGCACGGTGAGGGCCGACGGCGACAGATGCAGCTCGTTAGCCGCCTTGGTGAAGCTGCCTGTGCGGGCAACCGTAAGGAAGGCTTGAATGTGCTGGATGCTGTTTTTCATGAGCGTCGCTTCATTTTGTTTTTCCGAACGCCGGTGGCTGAATATTGCAATTTACAAAGCCTAGCGCGATTCCAATACTCCAGGGAAAACAATAACCGGCCAACCAGGCCGCCCTGGAGTAACCCATGCTCGCAACCCTGGGTGTCATCACCATTCTGTGCCTGCTCGCTGCCGTCATGAGCAAGCGCCTCTCGCCGCTGGTGGCCTTGATCGCCTTGCCGATCATCGCTGCGCTGCTCGGTGGGTTTGGCCTGCAGGCCAGCGCTTTCATCATTACCGGTATCAAGAACGTCGCCCCCGTGGTTGGCATGTTTGTGTTCGCGATCCTGTTTTTCGGGATCATGACCGATGCGGGCATGCTCGATCCCATCATTGATCGCATCCTGCGCACGGTCGGGACCCGTCCTACACGGATTGTCGTCGGTACTGCGACCTTGGCGTTGCTGGTACACCTGGACGGCTCTGGCGCGGTGACCTTCCTGGTGACGGTGCCGGCGATGCTGCCGCTGTATACGCGCCTCGGCATTGATAAACGCATCCTCGCCTGCGTGTGTGCGATGGCGGCCGGGGTTAACTTTCTGCCTTGGACCGGCCCGGTGCTGCGCTCGTCGGCGGCGCTGCATGTGCCGGTGGCTGACCTGTTTCAGCCACTGATCCCGGTGCAGATCGTCGGGCTGATCTTTGTCTTCGCCTGCGCCTGGTGGCTGGGCCATCGCGAAGAAAAGCGCCTGGGCCTGGGCGCGGGTTCCAGCGTGGAGGCGGTGCCGCAACGAGTGCTCAGCGATGAGGACATCAAGCTGCGTCGTCCACGGTTGTTCTGGGTCAACCTGATGCTGACCGTGCTGGTGATGGTGGTGATGATCGCTGGCTGGGTCGATCCGGTGGTGATGTTCATGCTCGGCACCGTGGTTGCGCTGTGCATCAACTACCCCAACGTGGACGCCCAGCGTGCGCGCATCGACGCCCATGCGAAAACCGCCCTGACCATGGCCAGTATCCTGCTCGCCGCCGGGGTATTTACCGGCATCATGCAAGGCACCGGCATGCTCAAGGCCATCGCCGAAGTGGCGGTGGCGCAGATCCCGGCGGGCCACGGCAAGTTGATCCCGGCCGTCGTGGGCTTTTTGTCCATGCCCCTGAGCATGTTGTTTGACCCCGATTCCTACTATTTCGGTGTGATGCCGGTGATCGCCGAAGTCGGCAAGGCCCTGGGCGTCGATCCGCTGCAAGTGGCTCAGGCTTCGCTGCTGGGCGTGCACACCACCGGCTTCCCGGTCAGCCCGCTGACCCCTGCGACCTTCTTGCTGGTGGGCCTGTGCAAGATCGAACTGGCCGATCACCAGCGCTTCACCATTCCTTTCCTGTTTGCCGCCTCGGTGTTGATGACCCTGACGGCGTTGCTCCTGGGAGTGATTTGAGATGAACACCTTGCGCATCGGCTCCGGCGCCGGCTACTCCGGCGACCGTATAGAACCTGCCGTAGAACTGGCCGAACACGGCGACCTGGATTACCTGGTCTTCGAATGCCTGGCCGAACGCACCATCGCCCTGGCGCAACAGGCGCGTATCAGCGACCCGCAGGGTGGTTATGACCCGCTGCTCGCTGAGCGCATGCGCCGTGTCTTGCCCTGTGTGGGGCAGCGGGCGGGGCGTCGACGCCTGCGGGTGATCACCAATATGGGCGCGGCCAACCCGCTGGCGGCGGCCAGGGAAGTACGGCGTATTGCGGGCGAGCTGGGCCTGGGCCTCAAGGTTGTGGCCGTGGTCGGCGATGACGTGCTGCACGCCTTGCCTGCCGAGCAGTTGCTGGATAACGGCCAGACCGTGGGGGCATTGGGTGAGCGGCTGATTTCCGCGAATGCCTACTTGGGTGTGGAGGGCATTATTGAAGCGCTGCGCGCCGACGCCGATGTGGTGATCACCGGGCGCGTGGCCGACCCTTCGCTGTTCCTGGCACCCCAGATGTTTGAATTCGGTTGGGCCTCTGATGATTGGCAGCGACTGGGCCGAGGCACGTTGGTGGGGCATTTGCTGGAGTGCGCGGGGCAGGTCAGTGGCGGCTATTTCGCCGATCCCGGCTTCAAGGATGTGGAGGATCTGGCACGCCTGGGCTTTCCCCTGGCCGAGGTCGACGCCGACGGCAGTGCAGTGATCACCAAGGTGGCAGGCTCCGGTGGGCGGGTCAGCCGCGCGACCTGCGCCGAACAACTGATTTATGAAGTTCACGACCCGGCAGCCTACGTGACCCCGGATGTGACGGCCGACTTTTCCCAGGTCGGGTTTGTCGAGGAGGGCGTGGACCGGGTGCGTGCCCAAGGAGCCAGCGGGCGTGCCCGGCCTGAACAGCTGAAGGTCAGCGTCGGTTATCTGGACGGTTGGATCGGTGAAGGGCAGATGTCCTACGGCGGCCCCGGTGCTGTCGCACGGGCCCAGTTGGCGCGGGACGTGGTACTCAAGCGTCTCGCGTTGATCGGCGTAAAAATGCAGGACCTGCGCGCTGAGTTGATCGGTATGGATTCATTGCACGGCCCACGCAGCAACGTCGAGCCTTGGGAGGTGCGCCTGCGGGTCGCCGCCCGGTGTGAGGAGCGTGGCGACGCGGTGCGGATCGGCAATGAAGTGGAGACCCTCTACACCAACGGCCCGGCCGGCGGCGGTGGGGCGAGCAAAGGCGTACGCCAGGTGGTGGCGGTCGCGTCGTTGCTGTTGCCCCGTGAAGCGGTCAAACCGAGGATTGAAGAATGAAACTGCATACGCTGGCCCATTCCCGCACCGGAGATAAGGGCGATACGTCGAACATCTCGATCATTGCCTATCGCGTGCAAGACTATCCGTTGCTGTGCGAACAGCTGACGGCGGAGCGCGTGGCAGCGTTCTTCGCGGATTTACTGGAACCCGGTGCTGAGCCGGTTCGGCGTTATGAATTGCCAAATGTGCAGGCGCTGAACTTCGTGTTGCCGGGCATCCTGCGTGGCGGCGTGACCCGCTCGCTGGCGCTGGATGCCCACGGCAAGTGCCTGGGCTCGGCACTGCTGGATCTCGACCTGACAATGCCAACCTAAGAACACCGCACCGCAAATGTGGGAGCTGGCTTGCCTGCGAAGACGGCCTGACAGCCGACACCTATCCACCTGACACCCCACGATCCAACTGTGGGAGCGGGCTTGCTCGCGAAGACGGCCTAACAGTCAACACAGTTGGACCGTGTACATATCCATTGCTGCGGTAACGGCTACTTAGGGTTCCGCCCTGACGGCGGCTCACTTTTGAAAGGAGCCCAAAAGTAAGCAAAAGGCTCTTGCCCCACCACTCGGCACCTCGCTTAGGCTCGGTGTGCCCGTAATCCGCCAGTGATTTGGGGGGGCGCCGCCACGCGCCATCCATGGCGCGGGGCGGCTAAACCGGCATCCCTGCCGGTTTACCCCCCAAATCCCTGTCGAATTCCGGCCAGCGTGGTTTAACGGGGCGCCTAAGATCAAAAGCAGATCAAGAGCGACTCGCTTCGCATCGTGGAGTGTGTGGCCGGGCGCGGTCAACTGTGGGAGCTGGCTTGCCTGCGAAGGTATCGACTCGGTGTACCTGAATCACCGAGTTGACTGGATCGCAGGCAAGCCAGCCCACATTTGATCGCCGTGTGCTTCAGATCGCGGCGAAGCGCTTGTCCAGATACTCGATGATCACCTTGGAGTCATACATCCAGGTGGTCTGGCCGTTCTCTTCGATGCGCAGGCACGGCACTTTGATCTTGCCGCCTTGTTCCAGCAGGGTCTGGCGGTCCTGTTCGTTGTTCTTCGCGTCCTTCAAGGCCACCGGCACATTCAGGCGGTGCAGGGTGCGGCGGGTCTTCACGCAGAACGGGCAGGCGTGGAACTGATACAGGGTCAGGTCCTTGGCGGCAGCATTGACCTTGGCCTGTTGTTCGGCAGGGCGTTGTTTTTTGCGTGGGCGGGTAAGAAAGTCGCCCGCGATGATGACGTGGCCGAGGCCCACTCTAAGTGCTTTGACGAACATGGCTGAAACCTCTTGCCCATGACTGAGGGGGCGCAGCTTACCTGATTTCTACAGGCGAAAAAAAACCGGCGATGAACGCCGGTTTTTTCCTGCCTGGCCGGTTACTTGATCAGGCTGAGAAATTCGCTGCGGGTAGCCGCGTTCTCACGGAACTCGCCCAGCATCACCGAGGTGATCATCGACGAATTCTGTTTCTCGACACCGCGCATCATCATGCACATGTGCTTGGCCTCGATCACCACCGCCACGCCCAGGGCGCCTGTCACTTCCAGCACCGCGTCGGCGATCTGGCGGCTGAGGTTTTCCTGGATCTGCAGGCGGCGCGCATACATGTCGACAATGCGTGCGACCTTCGACAGGCCCAGCACTTTGCCGCTCGGAATATACGCCACGTGAGCCTTGCCGATAAACGGCAGCAGGTGGTGCTCGCACAACGAGTACAGCTCGATGTCCTTGACCAGCACCATTTCGCTGTTGTCAGAGCTGAACAAGGCACCGTTGGTGACTTCTTCGAGTGTCTGTTCATAACCGCGGCAGAGGTACTGCATTGCCTTGGCGGCACGCTTTGGCGTGTCGAGCAGGCCCTCGCGGGACACGTCCTCGCCGAGTTGGCCGAGAATCTCTGTGTAATTCTGTTCCAGGGACATGAAACTACCTGTGGGATTTTCGCAAAGCGCAAGGTTACGGTGGCGGACACATCGCTGCAAGCCTGACGATGGCACTTGTTACTCGTCGCGCCCTTCCATCATGGTGCGCTTGAGCATCACATACACCGCGCCGGCACCGCCGTGACGGGCCTGGCAGGAGGTAAAGCCGAGCACCTGGGCATGCTGGCGCAGCCAGGTGTTGACGTGGCTCTTGATCATCGGCCGCTTGCCGTCCAGCCGCACAGCCTTGCCATGGGTGACGCGCACGCAGCGAATTTCGAATTTGGTCGCTTCGGCCAGGAAGGCCCAGAGGGTTTCCCGGGCTTTTTCCACGGTCATGCCGTGCAGGTCGAGGCTGCCTTCGAACGGGATCTGGCCGGCCTTGAGCTTGCGCATCTGGCTTTCCTGCACGCCGTCGCGGGCCCACATCAGCTCATCTTCGGGGCCGACGTCGATCACGAACTGGTCCGACAGGCCATCCACGGTGGTGGCATCGGTGCGCACGGTCGCGGCCTGGCGCAGCTTGGCGATCTGCGCCCGGTCAGTCTTGGGTTTGCCGGTGTCGGCGCGGTCGTGCTTGATCGGCTTGACGCCGCGCAGCTCGTTTTTGAACAGGGAAAAATCGTCGTCTTGCATGTCAGCCTCCGCGAAGGGCGGGCAGTTTACCTAAATCGCGGCGGCCAGGGCGCAGGAAACGCTATCCAAGCGCCATCAGTCGTGCTTTTTCATCAGGTGAGAGGCGATATTCAACGACAACGGTTGGCGCATTTTCCGACGGCTGCGACGCCACAGCCACACACCCAACCACAGCACCAGCAAGCCGACACCCAGCAGGAGTGCCGAGCCGCCCGGGCTGGCATTCAGCTCGCCCAGAGCCGGCGAATGCCCAAACAGGCCGGCGCCACCAGCGCCCGCCAACAACAAACCTACTATCGCCAGTAACGCAGCAATGCACGCTACCAGGCGCAGACGCCAATTGCTCGGGCCTTTGGGGCGCAAGCGACGAGCATCAAAACCATCGGATATCTTCATTCCGACCTTTCCTCCAGGGTATCGGCCCTTCGACCGGAAGATACACAGGTTGTTCCGGGGGGAGGGGTAAATGCGCCAAATGAAAGGGCTTTGCGGATGAGCGGAGCAATAAACACGCCGCTCATCGCCAGCAGGATCAGATCAGATCTTTGGCCAGCGCCAGGGTGGCGAAGTTGTCGGCCATGATGGCCATTTCGGTTTGCTGCACGTGCTCGGCGCTCAGGATGCCACCTTTGTACGGCAGGTCGCGGGTAGCGCAGGCGTCTTCCACCAGGGTGCAGCGAAAGCCCAGGTTCTTGGCCGCGCGCACGGTGGTGCTGACGCTGGAGTGGCTCATGAAACCGCAGACGATCAGGTCCAGAGAGCCCAGGTCCTGAAGGTGTTTTTCCAGGCCGGTGCCATGGAAGGCGCTGGGCAGCAGTTTGCCGATGATGGTTTCGTCACCTTCAGGCTCAAGGCCCGGAATGAATTCACCGCGCTCGCCCTGGGGGTCAAACAGGCCGCCCACGGTGCCCAGGTGGCGCACATGCACAATCGGGCGCCCGGCACTGCGCGCTGCGGTCACCAGTTGCTTGATGTTCTGCACCGCCGCGTCCATGCCCGAGAGGGCGAGCGGGCCGCTGAGGTACTCTTTCTGGGCGTCGATGATCACCAGGGTCGCATGATTGAGGTTGGCTGCTGCGTAACCGCGACCGCTGAGTTGAAACATCGTCTTTGGAACGGACATTCTGGGGCTCCTGTGAGTGGGGCTTTTGCGACATTGTCCACTGGCTGAGCGCTTCTGTGAATCGCTACTATCGTAAGGTACGCCGTTGCTGGCGTGCAGCCATGTCAAGAGGCAGGCCTGTTTAACACAATGCGGGCAAATTGGATGAAATCCGACGTACGGCGCCAGGTGTTTCGTACATCGTCGGTACAGGTGAAGGCTGTTAGAATCGCCAGTCGTTTTTTCCAGGAGCTTGCCCCGTGATCACTTCCCGCCTGCGCACCTTGCGCGACCATATCCGTTGGGCTGTCAGCCGTTTCCATGGGGAAGACCTGTTTTTTGGCCATGGCACCGACAATGCCTGGGACGAAGCCCGGCAATTGGTGCTGGGCGCCTTGCACCTGCCGTGGGAAATAGCCGACAGCTATTTGGATTGCAACCTGGAAGAAGAGGAAATCTCCCACGTGCAGCGCTTGCTGCATCGGCGTATCCATGAGCGAGTGCCAACGGCCTACCTGTTGAACGAGGCCTGGTTTTGCGGCATGTCGTTTATCGTCGATGAGCGCGTACTGATTCCACGCTCACCGATAGGCGAGCTGATTGAAGACCGCTTTGAACCCTGGCTGGCCCAGCCGCCGGCACGCATCCTCGACCTGTGCACCGGCTCCGGTTGCATCGGCATCGCCTGTGCCTACGAATTCCCCGAGGCCGAAGTGGTGCTGGGAGACCTGTCCTTCGAAGCCCTGGAAGTGGCGAACCAGAACATCGAGCGCCATGGCGTCGACGAGCGCGTCTACACCGTGCAGGGCGATGGTTTTGACGGTTTGCCCGGCCAGCGTTTCGACCTCATTGTGTCGAACCCGCCCTACGTGGACGCCGAAGATTTCGCCGACATGCCCGACGAATACCAACACGAACCGGAACTGGGCCTGGCCTGCGGTGACGACGGCCTGAACCTGGTACGTCGGATGCTGGCTGAAGCGGCGGACCACCTGACCGAGAAGGGCTTGCTGATTGTCGAAGTGGGCAACAGCCAGGTGCATGTCGAGGCGCTGTACCCGGAAGTGGACTTTGCCTGGCTGGACTTCAAGCGCGGTGGGCATGGGGTGTTCATGCTCACGGCTGAACAGTGCCGTGCGCACCAGGCAGTATTTGCCGCGCGGGTCTAACTGCACAAACGCGGTCAATGTGGGAGCTGGCTTGCCTGCAATGACGGCCTACCAGCCGATACTTCTCTCCCTGACACCCCACAG